>DASUCV010000023.1 GCA_036275915.1 Candidatus Polarisedimenticolaceae bacterium
GCCGTGGTCCCGGCGCCTGCGCTACCGCGCCGGCGACGGCCTCGCGGCGCTCGAGCCGGCCGACCGGATCGACACCGTCGTTCTCGCGGGGGTCGGCGGGCGGACGATCGTCCGGATCCTCTCGGCGCCGCCGGCGCTCCCGCGGCGGCTCGTCCTCCAGCCGCGTACCGAGGAGCGCGCGCTGCGCCGGTGGCTCTCGGAGCGCGGCCTCGTCCCGGTCGCGGAGACCCTGACGGAGGAGCGCGGCCGCCAGCACCTCACGCTGGCCGCCGAACCGGGGCCCGACGAGGAGCTCTACCGCTACCCCGGGCTGACCCGCGACGACCTCCTCGCCGCCGGCCCGCTCCTCGTGCGCGCGGGGAGCGAGACGCTCCGGCGGCGCTGGGCGGCGGAGGCGGACCGCTGGAAGACGCTCCGGCCGGAGGGGCCCGAGCTGCGGCGGGCCGAACGGGTGCTGGCGGCTATTTCCCGGCGCGCTTGATGAACTCGAGGGTCCTCGGATCGACGAGGACCCTCTCGCCCGACTCGACGAAGAGCGGAACGCGGATCGTCAGGCCGTTCGTGAGCGTCGCGTCCTTCAGGTTCTTGCCGCTCGCGGTGTCGCCCTTGGCACCGGCACCGGCCATGTCGACCTCGGCCTCGACGTACTGCGGCAGGCTGATCCCGGCGACGCTGCCGTTCCAGTAGACCGCGTTCAAGACGAGGCCGTCGGTGAGCCACGGCACCGTGTCCTCGATCCGCTCGTTCGGGATCGCGACCTGCTCGTAGCTCCCCTGGTCCATGAAGTGGCACGCCTCGCCGTCGGCGTAGAGGAACTGGACCTGCCGGAACTGAACGTCGGGCTCCTCGAACTTCTCGCCCGACTTGAACGTCTTGTCGACGAGCGATCCGTCGACGATGTTCCGGAGCTTGCAGCGGACGAGGGTCGCGGCGCCGCGCGCCGACGGGGTCTGCACCTGGTAGTCCTCGAGCTGGTACGGCTGGCCGTCGAGGAGGATGCGGGCGCCCCGCTTGAAGTCGGTCGTGCTGATCATTCGTCAATCACCGCGGAGGGCGGCTTCCACGAGCTTGCGCGCGTCGTCGGGGAAGTCCGACCGGAGGATCCATTCGAGGTAGTCGCGCTGGACGCGCGCGACCTCGCGGAGGGGCTTGCCCTTCTGTCGCCCGAACGCGAAGACGACCTCGCCCTCGCGCACGATGAACTTGCCTTCGCGATCGACGGCGCCTTCGGCCTTGGGATGGGCCCATTGCTCGAGCTCGTCGACCGTCGCCGGAAGATCGGGGTAGCGCGCGAGCTGCGCCTCGAGGACGTCGAGCGAGGCGAGGACGTCCGCCTCGGCCCCGTGCGCGCCGTCGTGCGGCCGTCCGAGGAAGAACTTCACCGCGGCCGAGAGATCGCGCGGCTCTTTCCGGTGGAAGATCGTCATCGCGTCGATGACGCGCCTGCCCGCGAGCGCGAGATCGACGCCGCTCTCCTTGAGCTCGCGTTCGAGGAGGGGAACGTCGAACCTCCTCACGTTGTAGCCGGCGAGGTCGGCGTCGCCGAGGTGAGCGACGATCTCGCGCGCGACCCCGCGAAACGGCGGCAGCCCGCGGACGTCCTCGTCCCGGATCCCGTGCACCGCGGTCGCCTCCTTCGGGATCGGGCGCTCGGGATCGACGCGCCAGACACGCGCCTCGCGGCGGCCGTCGGGCTCGCGACGGACGATCGCGATCTCGACGATCTTGTCCTGTCGCGGATCGATGCCGGTCGTCTCCAAATCGAAGAACGCCAGCGGACGGCTGAGGCTGAGCGGCGGCATCGCGCGGGAGGGTAACACCACGGTGGCGTCGCCGCCGGGGCGCGGCGCATCTATAGTTCGTGGGTCTTTCTCCTCCGGAGGCCCCGCTGCATGGCTTCGCATCCCGTCATCAAGACGCTCCCCGGCGCCGAGGTCGATCTTCCACGCGACGTCGCGCGTCTCTACGATCTCGCCTACAACCTTTGGTGGACCTGGTCGCCGAAAGCTCACCTCCTCTTCTCCGCGATCGATCCCGCCCGCTGGATCCGCACGCGCAACCCCGTCGAGCTGCTCCTCGGCGTCGAGCCGCACCTGTGGGACTCGCTCGTCCAGAACGAGAGCTTCATGGCGAACTACCACACGGTCATCGGCGAGTTCGACCGCTACGTCGCCGGCCTCGACACGGCGTGGTTCCGCAAGCACTACCCCTCGTTCCACGGCGGCCCGGTCGCATACCTCTCCACCGAGTTCGGGTGGCACGAATGCCTCGGGATCTACTCCGGCGGTCTCGGAATCCTCTCCGGCGACCACTGCAAGTCGGCCAGCGACCTCGGCATCCCGTTCGTCGGCGTCGGGCTCATGTACCGCCGCGGCTACTTCCGGCAGACGGTCGATGCCGACGGCCTCCAGCAGCATTCCTACCCCGACTTCGACATCCGGCGCCTCCCGCTCCTGCCGGTCGCCGGTCCCGGTGGCAAGCCGCTGCGCACCGAGGTCGAGTTGCCCGGCAGGTCGATCGCGCTGCAGGTCTGGATGGCTCAGGTCGGGCGCGTTCCAGTCCTCCTGCTCGACTCGGACGTCCTCGACAACGATCCGGCCGACCGCCCGATCACCTCGATCCTCTACGTCCACGGCCGTGAGATGCGCCTGTGCCAGGAGCTCGTCCTCGGGGTCGGCGGCGCCCGCGCGCTCAGCGCGCAGGGCGTCAACCCTTCGGTCTGGCACCTCAACGAAGGCCATTCGGCGCTCGTCGCCTTCGAGCGCATCCGCGCGCTCGCCGACGGCGGGGCCTCGTTCGACGACGCGCTCGCGCGCACGAAGCGCAGCACGGTCTTCACGACCCACACGCCGGTCCCGGCGGGGAACGAGACGTTCGCTCTCCCGCTCGTCCGTCGTTACGCCGAGGCGTGGGCCAATGGAAGCGTTCCCGACCTCGACCGGTACGTCGAGCTCGGGCGCGACGGGTCCGGCGACGTCTTCAACATGACCGTGCTCGCGATCCGCGCGTCGTCCCGGATCAACGGGGTGAGCAAGCTCCACGGCCAGGTCGCCGACCGCATGTGGCGCCATCTCTTCGGAGACGCGGAAAACGCCCAGGAGCGTATCGGGGCGATCACGAACGGCGTGCACACGGCGACGTGGCTCGGACCCGAGATGGGTGAGCTGCTGCGCCGCTACGCCGGCCCCGACTTCGGCGAGCGCCTCCTCGACCCCGGCCTCGCCGACGACATCCTCGCCATCCCGGACGACCAGGTGTGGGAGGCGCACCGCGCGCAGAAGGCCCGCCTCATCGGCCTCGTCCGCGAGCGCGTCCGCGGCCAGCTCGCGCGGCACGGCCGCTCCCCCGACGACCTGAGGCGCGTCGAGACCCTGCTCGACCCGAACACCTTGACCCTCGGCTTCGCCCGGCGCTTTGCGACCTACAAGCGCGCGGACCTTCTCTTCCGCGACATGGAGCGCCTGCGCGGTATCGTCACGTCGGCGGACCGGCCGGTCCAGATCCTCTTCGCCGGGAAGGCGCACCCCGCCGACAAGCCGGGGCAAGAGGTGCTGCGGCGAATCTTCGAAGCGTTCATGAGCCCCGCGCTCTGGGGCCACGTCATCCTGCTCGAGAACTACGACATGCGGGTCGCGCGCTTCCTCGTCCAGGGCGTCGACGTCTGGGTCAACACGCCGCGGCGCCCGCTCGAGGCGAGCGGCACGTCGGGAATGAAGGCTGCGGTGAACGGCGCGCTCAACCTGAGCGTCCTCGATGGATGGTGGGCCGAGGCGCACGACCCGTCGCTCGGCTGGGCGATCGGGCGCGGCGAGGACTACCAAGACCACGAGGCGCAGGATCGCGAAGATGCCGCGTCGCTCTACGACCTCCTCGCCGGCGAGGTCGCCGAGGCGTTCTACCGTCGCGACGCTTCCGGCCGGCCGGCCGAGTGGATCGCGAAGATGAAGCGCTCGATCGCCCGCCTCGGGCCGCGCTTCTCGACCGAGCGCATGGTCCGCGACTACGCGATCCGCGCTTACCTGCCCGCGATGCGCGAGAACGATCCGTCGCTCGACGAAGAGAGGCTCTGGGCGCCGTAGAAAGCACAGACAAAAGAAAAGGGGACCGCGACGTTCGTCGCGGTCCCCTACTGTCGACTGTCAACTGTTAACTGTGGACTAGTGTTTGTCCGTCCTCGTCAGGTTCGTCACGCTCGCCGGAGGCGTCGTGTCGGTGACGGTCGCCGAGGTCTTCGCCGGCGAGCCGATGTTGCCCGCCGTGTCGACCGAGAAGGCGCTGTAGTAGTACGTCGTCTGGCTCTGCAAGCCGGTGTGGACGTACGAGTCCGCGGATCCCGGCGCGCCCGATTGCGCGGTCACCGGGAAGCCGTCCGACGGGCTCACCGGGTACTTGCCGTCGGTGCGGTAGCGGATGATCGTCTGGGCGAAGTCCGTGCTGGTCGAGTTCGTCCAGTTCAGCGTCACCTGCCCGATGCCGCCGGTGCCGGTGAAGCTCGTATCGCCGGTCGGCGGGGTGGTGTCGCCCACCGCCTGCTCCGTCGGAACGAACGTCGGGTCGTTCGTCAGGATGATGCGGTCGGCCTGCGCCCGTGCCTCGCGGCCCGCGATCTCGAGCGTATTGAGGCCCGCGGTGAGCGTGAAGGTGGGGCCCGCGATCCACGTCCACTGTGCCAGAGGTGTGGCCGTCATGATGGCGCGCGCGGCGCCGTTCATCGACCCGAACATCGTGTCCGAGGTCGCGTCCGGCGCGTACATGCGGACCCACAGGAACCAGGTGCCGGCCGTCGGGACGTTGACGCCGAAGGTGTCCGTCCCGGCGGGCGCGGTCGCGGTCCCGGTCGTGGTGCCGGCCGGGGTGTCGACGTAGGACGACTGGAAGGCGGCCGACGCCGAGGCGACCGTGCGCATCGGAGCCACGATCGTGCCGGCCTCCGCCTCCATCCGCAGGTAGCTGTAGCTGTTCGCCGCCGTCGAGAAGTTGCTCGTCGGGGTCGAGGTCGCCACGTTGCCTGCCGAGTCGGCGCTGCGGACGTAGTACTCGTAGCTGGTCGACGGCGTGAGGCCCTGCAGGCCGACGCTGTGGCTCGTCACGAGCGCCGCGACGATCGCAGTCTGCTGGTAGGCCGGGTCGCCCACCTCGCGATAGAAGACCTGGCTGTCGGCGTTCTCGTTCGTCGTCCAGGTGATCGTCGCCGAGGTGCCGGTGACGCTCGTCGCCGCCACCGCGGTGATCGTCGGCGGCGTCGTGTCGGCCACCGTCGCGAAGCCGGTGCTCTGGAGGTAGGTCGCCGCGAGCCCGTGGTTCGCGAGGTCGAGGGCGCCGGACACGCCGCCGATGACCTGGATGCGATACGTGGCGCCCTGCAGCAGGTTCGCCGCCGGGGTGATCGTCGCGGTCAGGCCGTCGCTCGAAAGGGACGGCGAGCCGGCGGCCTGCGCGACCGGCGTGCTCGTGCTGTCGAGCAGGCGTACCGTCGACGACGTGATCGACGTCGGCAGCATCGCCTCGCTGAAGGTCACGGTCGGATGGACGGCGATCGAGATGCCCGTGGCGGCGTTCGCCGGGCTCGTCGAGGAGACGGTCGGCGCGACCGCCGCCTGGACGGTGAAGATGCCGGTGCCGGTGCCGAAGACCCCGTCGCTGTCGGTGATGTCGACGTTCGAGGCGCCCGGCGCGGCGGTGTTGCCGATCGTGATGTTCACCGTCACCTGGCCGCAGGCGTTGACGGTCGTCGAGTTCACGGTGATCCCGACGTTCGAGAACGCCGCCGCGGCGCCGGTGCGGAAGTCGTTCCCGGCGATCGTGACCGCGAGGGTCCGTCCCTGCTCCGCGGCGGCCGGCGTCGCCGTCTGGACGATCGGGCGCGACCACCCGTTGACCTCGTTCGAGTAGCTCGTGCTCTCGTTGCCGGTGGTGTCGTAGGCCTTGACGCCGAAGTAGTAGAGCGTGCAATCGGTGAGATTGCTGATCGTCGCCGACGTCACGTTGCCGACGTCGACGGAGCTCGTGTAGTTACCCGGCGCCAGGCCGTAGTAGACCTTGTAGCCGGCGAGGTCGGAGTCCGTGTTCGCATTCCACGCCAGAGACGCGGTGCCGGCGAGCGCCGGACTTCCGTAGAACAGAGCGATAGCGCTCCCGATCGTCGCGAGCGCCTTCATCAAGAATCTCATCGAGCCTCCCCCGATTGCGACAGCCACCGGGGTCGGCCTCAGCGAGGTCCATGCCACACGCCACGCGCGGACGGCAGCACGATTAAGAACTTCTATCTCAAGTACTTACGATTGCGGCATCGCGCACGACCCGGCGCGTCAGCCACTTCGAGTTACGGTCTTGTCCGATCGTGATTACGGAAACTATTTGGATCTATAGAATCCCGACAGACAACGAGGAGGGCACGGCGAGCGCCGCGCCGCGTCACTCCCAGAACTTCCAGGCGGGCTTCGCGCGGTCTCCTCCCGACTCGAGCACGACGTCGTGCACCGGCAGGTCGGGGAGCGCTCCGGCGACGATCTCGCGAAACGCCGCGGGGTCGGCGTCGGGGCCGGACGGGTTCCAGGGATTCGTCACGGCGGCGAGGATCCGGAGCGGCCGCACCACCTGGATCCGGCCGCGGCCCTTGAGCCACGCCTTGTAGTAAACCGGCGCGACGTTGATCCGCGTGGCGTCGCGCACGACGAGCGTGCAGCGCATCGCCGACCGGACGAGCGGGATCATGAACTCGTCGTTCAACCCGTGCGGGAGCACGACCGCGGAAGCGGGCGCACCCTCGGGCGTCTTGAGCGCGGGCACGGGGTCGTCGATCCCGGGCGGGAGGACGCCGTACGGGCGGCCCCGCGGGTCGAGAAGCGCTGCCGCCCCCTTGGACGCGGTCTCTTCCCACGCGTCGCGCGCCGCCTCGTCGCAGGGGGGCGCTCCGAGGGTCTCGACGAGGTAGCGGGCCGCCGCGGCGGAGCGCTCCGGCGTCGCCGAGTAGCCCGCGGCAAAGACGATGACGACGCCGTCGGTCACGCCCGGCGCCGCGAACGCCCGGCGCTCCCACGCGCCGTCGACGAGGACCATTCCGCCCGACAGCTCCGACAGGCGCTTCAGGACGGTCTTCATCGAGTCGCTCTCGCCCGGGCCGTGGAGGTCGACCTCGCCGGCCCCGACGACGCGGTAGATCGACACCGGCCCCAGCGTCGTCGACCACGGCGTCGATTCGACGAGATCGAGGCGCGCCTGACCCTCGGCCGGTCCGGACGGCGCCGACGTCGCGATCCACGCCCCCTCGGGGAGTCGCATCTTCGTCACGGGAAGCCGCTCGGCCCCCTCTTCCTGTTCGAGCGGGAGCCGGGGCGACGACGTGAGGGCGAGCGGCCACGAGCGGGCGCCGATCTCCTCGACGAGCGACGCGAGGACGGTCCGGGTGCCGGCCTGCGGGTGGAGGCCGAGGATGGCGATCTTGTGCGCGCCGGATTTCACGATCCGGTCGAGCAACGCCGGCGCGGCAGGGTCTTTCGGTTTCTTGTCGAACATCCTCAGTTCCGCGCGGCGACGGTGGAGGCGGCGACCGGATTTGAACCGGTGAGTGACGGTTTTGCAGACCGTTGCCTTACCACTTGGCTACGCCGCCGTCGTCCTATTCGGTGGAACGGGTCTTCCAGGGCCGAAGGGGACGCGAATATAACCGACCCCCCGGGACGGGTCAAACCGACGTGCTTGACGGGACCCGGGGCCGGGCGTAGCGTGCGGGACGTCTCCGTTAGGGGTGTCCGGCGAGAGCCGGACTGAGATCAGACCCTCGAACCTGAACTGGGTCATACCAGCGTAGGGAAACGGGACGATGCACGACGCTCCTTCCGTACATCCGTCCTCCCGTTCCCTCCGCCGGACATCCCGCCGGACGGAGCCGTGAGGCCGCCATGGAACGGACGATCCGCCGCGTCATCCCCCCCCTCCTCCTCGCCGCCGCCTTCGTCGTCCCGCGCGCGACCCGCGCCGACGAGCCGGAGCAGCCGCTCCCCTCGTCCGGCGAGGAGTCGGTCGTCGTCATCGACGACGTCGCGAAGGTCCGCCGCGACTCGGCGTCGTTCACCGACCTCGACGCCTCGGCGATCCAGGAGCTCCACGTCGGCCAGGACCTCTCGACCCTCCTCGGCGAGACGACCAACGCCTACTCGTACAGCGATGCCGGGAACGGCTACGGGTACAGCTACCTCCGGATCCGCGGGTTCGACCAGAGCCGGATCGCGGTCAACATCAACGGCGTCCCCCTCAACACGCCGGAGACGCACCAGGTCTACACGATCGATCTCGGCGACTTCGCGACGAGCCTCGGACTGATCCAGATCCAGCGCGGCCCGGGAACCTCGCTCTACGGATCGCCGGCCGTCGGGGGGGTGGTGAACCTCGAGACAGCATCGCTCTCGACCGTCGCGGGCGGCGAGCTCGAGCTGGGCGCGGGCTCGTTCGGCACGTACCGCGGCTCGATCCGCTACGGCTCGCCGATCGGCTCATCGCCGTGGTCGTGGTCGTTCCGCGCCGCGCACGTCGAGAGCGACGGCTACCGCGACCCGTCGTGGTCGAAGCAATCGTTCGGAGAGATCGCCTTCGAGCGGTTCGACCCGAATTCGGTCTGGCGCATCCTGCTCTTCGGCGGGCCGGAGGAGACGCAGCTCGCCTACCTCGGCGTGCCGCACGATTACCTCTCGTCCGACACCCTCCGGAAGACGAACTTCCTCCAGCCGGGCGAGACCGACAACTTCTTCCAACCGCAGCTCCAGGTCATGAACGACCGCCGGATCGCGCCCCACCTCATGCTCAAGAACACGGTCTACGTCATCCTCGGGAGCGGCTACTTCCGTCAGTTCGCGGCGACGCAGGACGCGGAGGGGACGACGGTCGACAACGCGTGGCTCAAGCGCGCCCTCGACAACAAGCAGTTCGGCTGGATCCCGCGCGTCGAATGGAGCCACCCGCACGGCCTCCTCACCGCGGGGCTCGAGCTGCTCTTCCATCAGGGGCGCCACGACGGGCAGGTGACCGAGGGCACGGTCGCGTCGGCGCCGATCTCCGGGGATCTGCAGCTCTACGACTTCACGAACCACAAGGACACCGTGAACCTCTTCGTCCGCGAGGACCTGCGCCTCTCGCAGAAGGCGACCCTCGGTCTCGAGATCCGCGGCACGCGTCACGACTTCGCGATGCGCGACGACCGGGTCAACAACGTCTCCTGGGACGCGACCTACCAGTTCCTCTCGCCGCGCATCGGCTTCAACTGGAACGTGAGCGACCGCTGGAACGTCTACGCCCAGGCGTCGCGGACCGAGAGCGAGCCGCCGTTCAACAACGTCTGGGACCCCGAGGACACCTCCGCCGGGAACGCTCCCGCGAACTTCTTCAAGTCCTACGACCCGTCGAAGAACCGCTACTCGGACCCGTTCGCGGAGCCGGAGCGCCTCGCGAGCTACGAGGTCGGCGGCGGCTACCGGAAGGGTGCGACGCACGTCAAGGCGGACGTCTACCGGATGCAGTTCCACAACGAGTTCGTCTATGCCGGCGGGCTCGACGCCGACGGCCTCCCGATCACGCGGAATGCGGGGTCGTCGGTGCATCAAGGGGTCGAGGTCGAAGCGGGCGGGCGGCTGCCGGGACAGGTCGACCTCTCCGGCTACGTCGCGGTGAGTCACGACGTCCTCCAGAAGGACACGGTGCTCTCCCCCGACGGCTCGGGGAACGTCTTCACGATCGACTACTCCGGCAACCGCATCGCGCTTTTCCCCGGCGACATCGAGCGCCTCGAGATCGGCCGCACCTTCGGGATCGTCCGCGCGTCGATGTGGGCCCGCCGCGTCGGCACGATCTACCTCGACAACTCGCAGAACGAGCGGAAGACGCCGGAGAACCGCGATCAGCCGGGATACGTCGACAAGCAGGTCGATCCGTACACGCTCGTCTCGGCGCAGGCGGTCGTCGACCTCTCGCGCTTCGGGCACCGGCCCGCCGGGTCGATGACGGTGAGGCTCCGCATCGACAACCTTCTCGACGCGAAGGTCGCCCAGTTCGGCTACTCGTACCCGCTCGACGCGGCGTACACGCAGTTCTACTCGGAGTTCTTCCCGTCGGCGACGCGCAGCGCGATGCTCGGCTTCACCTTCGGGTTCTGACCTTCCGTGACCGGCCGCCTCGGAGCGCTCGACGTCGCCGTCATCGGCGCGTACCTCGCCGCGACGTTCGTCCTCGGCGTGCGGTCGGCGCGGAAGAGCGCGGCCTCGCCGCAAGAGGACTTCCTCCTCGCCGGCCGGACCCTCACGCTGCCGGCGTTCGTCGTCACGATCGTCTCGACCTGGTACGGCGGCGTGCTCGGCGTCGGCGAGTACTCCTACGTCCACGGACTCTCGAACTGGCTCGTCCTCGGCGTCCCTTACTACGTCGGCTGCCTCCTCTTCGCGCTCCTCTTCGCGGAGAAGGCGCGTCTCGTCGGCGACGCGACCCTGCCCGACCTCCTCTACGGCACCTACGGCGTCACGGCAGGAAGGATCGGCGCGCTCATGGTGCTCGCGCTCTCGCTTCCCGCGCCCTACCTCCTCATGCTCGGCGTCCTCCTGCGGCGCGCGACTGGGATGCCTCAGAGCGTGGCGGTCATCGCCTGCTCGGCGTTCTGCCTCCTCTACATCGGCGCCCGCGGGTTCCGCTCCGTCGTCCAGACGAAGGGCCTCCAGTTCACGCTCATGTACGGCGGCTTCCTGCTCCTCCTTCCGACCGCGATCGTGCACAGCGGCGGCTTCTCGGTCCTCCGCGAGCGCCTTCCCGACGTCTCGTTCACCGTGCTCGGCGGGCAGAGCGTCGGCTACGTCGTCGCCTGGTACTTCATCGCGCTCCAGACGCTCGTCGAGCCGACCTTCTTCCAGCGCTGCTTCGCGGCGAAAACTCCCGCCGTCGCGCGCCGCGGCCTGCTCTGGTCGATCGCCTTCTTCGCGCTCTTCGACTGCATGACGACCTTCACCGGGATGTACGCGCGCGCGCTCCTGCCGGACCTCCCGAGCGGCGTCGACGCCTTCCCGGCGCTCGGGGAGCTGCTCCTCCCCGTCGGGCTCCTGGGCGTCTTCTACGCCGGGATGATCGCCACGATCATGTCGACGGTCGACGCGTACCTCTTCAACGCCGGGATCACGCTCTCGCGCGATCTCCTCGCGCGCATCGGGCGCTCCGCCGCGGCGACCGTCACCGGCGAGCGCATCGGTCTCGTCGCCGGCGCCGCCCTCGCGACGGCACTCGCGCTCGCGTCGTCGTCCGTCGTCAACCTCTGGTACGACTACGGCACGATCGGAACGTGTGTCCTCCTCGCACCGGTGCTCGGCGTCTTCTTCCCGGCGCTCCGGCCGACGCCGTTCTGGGCGGCCGCGGGCATGCTCGCCGGCGGCGGCGTCTCTTGCCTCTGGCTCGCCGCGGGACCGTGGCTCGGCCTCGAGCCGATCTATCCCGGGCTCGCCGCCGCCGGCGTCACCGCAGCGATCGGCGTCTTCCGATCTCGCAACGCGACCCTCGGCGCGGCATACTGAGAGGATGGAAGCCGAACAGGACGGGCGCACGCTGGCCCCGGGGTTCTTGATCGCGGTGCCGCAGCTCCTCGACCCGAACTTCCGCCAGTCGGTCGTCCTCCTCCTCCAGCAGAACGACGAAGGAGCGCTCGGCCTCGTCGTGAACCGCGAGTCGCCGATCCTGCTGCGGGACCTCTGCAAGGACCACGACATCCGCTACGCCGGCGATCCGGAGAAGCACGTGCGCGTCGGCGGTCCCGTCCAGCCGGAGCAAGGCCTCGTCCTCTACGACACGTCGGTGAACGATCCGGAGGGCCGCCAGGTCCTGGAAGGCCTCCAGGTCAGCGCGTCGACGAAGACCTTGACGCGCCTCTGCGGCGGCGAAGGGATCCGCTTCCAGTGCTACTCCGGCTACGCCGGCTGGGGCCCGGGCCAGCTCGAGCGCGAGCTCAGCGAGGGCTCGTGGATCGTCGCCAACGTCGATCCGAGCCTCGTCTTCGACATGCATCCGGACGAAGTCTGGATCGCGATCCTGCGCGCGAACGGATTGGACCCGAACCTGATCGTGCCGGGCGAGGCGGACTAGGAAAAGAGGGGACAGGCACCAATTTCCAAAGCGAAGCGCTTTGAAAATTGGTGCCTGTCCCCTCTTTTCCTCACGGCAGGAACTTCGCCGTCGCCTTGAGCTTCTGCGGCAAGTACTCGTCGATGACGTAGTTCAGGCCCCAGCGGGCGAGGGCCTGCTGCTCGGCGCGGACACCCATCTTGATGAGCTGCTCGATCGCCTGCGCCCACGGGCGGTGGATCTTGAAGAACGGGTCGTTCTTCAGTGCATCCTTGGCGCGCTTGACGTCGACGTCCTTGAGCGGGTGCGTCGGCAGCTTGTAGTCGACGATGTCCGACGGCGTGACGCCGAGGAAACTCGCCTGGGGCACGCAGAAGAAGCGGTTGATGTGCGCCGCGTTCCCCGAGCCGACCTTGAGCGTGCGGTAGATGTTCGAGATCCCGTACGGGTCGCAATCGACGAAGGCGTAGACGGGGATCTTGCACTGGTCCGAAAGTCGCCGCACGAATCGCCGCGTCGCGCGCGTCGGCACGCCCGCCATCGAGACGAGGATGCAGTGCGACTTCTGCCAGAACTTGTGGCTCTGGAGGCGCTGGAACATGCCGCCGGTCTCGATGCAGAGGATGAACTTCGCCTTGGTCTCGAACGTGAGATGTTCCACCAGCGACGGGATGGAGTAGGCGCCGGAGCCGAACTTCGTGCAGTCGATCCGCTCGACCTTGCCGGTCTCGAGGTCGGTGTCGTTGACGATCAGCTCGCCCGCGATCGCGCCGCCATGCTCGTCGGGAATGTAGCGGAGCTGCTCGCGGCTGACCCCTTCAGACGAGAACATCGCCTCGATGTCGTCCATGACCATGTCCGACTCGCCCTGCTCGTCGAACTTCGCCTCGCCCCAGTTCTTCGATTGGTAGTACGCGTCTCGCTTCGTGGCGAAGTCGTTCGTGTCCACCATCTCCTTCGACAAGGCCATCATCTTCAACGTCTGCGCAAAGGTCTTTGCGGTGTTCACCGTGAGCGTGCGCGTCGATTTTCCTTTGCCGATCTCGAAGTAACCCTTCTTCGGGTCGTAGCGGACGTTCGAGAGCGAGCGCACCGGAAAGGCGACTTCCGGCTTCCCGTGCTTCTCGATCTTGGTCTCGATCCCGGAGGCGACGTCGGCGATCGCTTGGAGCGTGACGCGGTCGAGACGGGCTTTCTCGGATTGCGGTGATTTCACGGGCGGCTCCTGAACCAGGCGGGAGGGCAGGATACCACTGGTAGGATCGCGCCATGCCGCGAGCGCGCACCCTCGCCACGATCTTCGCCGCGGTCACGCACACGGCTTACGCGATCGTCGCGTGGATGACCGATCCGCTCGCGGTTCATCTCATGCACGATGCCGCGCGCTACGACGCGTGGGCGAAGGCGATCGTCGCGGGACAGGTCTTCGAGCCGGGACCGTTCTCGCAGGCACCGGTCTATCCGTATCTCCTCGCGGAAGCCTACAGGCTCTTCGGCGCGAGTCCGTTCGCGATGATCCTCCTCCAAGTGGCGCTCGGGGTCACGTCGGTCTGGCTCGTCGGAAAGGCCGCAGCGCGCGCCTTCGGCGAGGAGGCCGGCGCATGGGCGGCGTGGCTGCTCGCCGGGTGCGGAGTTCTCGCGTTCTTCGAGACGAAGCTCCTCCCGACGGCGCTCGTCGTCTGTCTCGTCGCGGTCGTCATCGTCCTCGTTCAACGGGCCGACGCCTCCGACCGTCCGCGCACGTGGATTCCCGCCGGCGTCGCGCTCGGCGTGCTCGTCGTCGCGAACGCCGCTTCGCTCCTCCTCCTCGCGGCGACGATCGCCTGGATCGCCTTCGGACGGCAGCGCGTCGTACGCGCCGCCCTTTGCCTCGGCTGCGCCGCACTCCTCATCTTGCCGGTCGCGATCCACAACCGGCGTGCGTCAGGGTCGTGGATCCTCGTCACCGACAACGGCGGCGTGACGTTCTGGCAGGGAAACAACCCGGTCGCCACCGGCGTGTACTCGACACCCGAGGGATTCTCCGGCGCGATCGCTGCGCAGCGCGCGGAGTCGGCGGCGCTCGCCTCCGCCGCCGAGGGTCGCGACCTTGGCGCCGCCGAGGTGTCCTCGCACTGGCTTCGCGAGGGGGTGAAGTTCCTCGCGTCCGACATCCCCCACGCCGCGTGGCTCGTCGGGCGGAAGGCGCTGCTCGCGGTCGCGAGCACCGAGCAGCCTCTCGAATATTCGCCGCGGCTCGACGCCAACCCGCTGCGTTTCGTCGTGTTGGTGCCGTTTGCCGTACTTATCGCGCTCGCCGTTGCCGGCATCGGTCCCGCGTGGCGGCAGCGCGCGGCGCATCCCGCCCTCCTCACGATCGGGACCACTTTCGCCACTCTCCTCATCTTCTTCGTCGCATCGCGTTACCGGATGCCGATGGTTCCGGCGCTGGCGATCGTCGGCGGCGCTGGAGCGGTCGCGCTGCGACGGAGAGCTCCGGCCGCGATCGTGACCGCCGTGTGCATCGCATCGCTCTCGTTCCTGTGGTTTCCCTTGTCCGAGCGCGCGCTCGCGCGGGCGCAGGATGCGATGTCGCTCTCGGACCTCGGCACCGCGCTTCGCGAGACCGGACGTCTCGACGACGCGGTGGCGACGTACCGGCGCGCGATCTCGATGGCGCCCGACACCCCCTACTCGCACCTCGATCTCGGCAAGGCGATGGCGCGCGCGGGGCGTTTCGACGAAGCGGCCGCCGAGACGCGCGAGGCGATCCGGCTCGCGCCGGAGATCGGCGAGGCGCACTTCGATCTCGGGGTGCTCCAGTTTCGCGCCAATGACCTCCAAGGCGCGGCACAGTCGTTTGGAGAGGCGTTCCGGCTCTCCCCTACCGATGCGGATGCCGGGGACAACCTCGCGGGGACTTTGCTCAAGCTCGGTCGCGCCGAGGAAGCGCGCGCCATCGTGCTCCAGATGCGAACCCGCGGCCTGGCCGTCGATCCGCCGCTGCTCCGGCTTGTCGGGAAGTAAGGCAAATCGACCCCGCCCGCGCTAGAACTCCGCGAGCAGGATCTCCGCGACTTCCATGCCGACGCGCGCTTGCGCCTCGACCGTCGATGCGCCGACGTGCGGGGTCGCGATGACGCGCGGGTGCTGGATGAGCTTCAGGTCCTTCGGCGGCTCCGTCTCGAAGACGTCGAGCGCGGCGCCTGCGACCTTGCCCGACTCGAGGGCCTCGAAGAGCGCCGCCTCGTCGACGACGCCGCCGCGGGCGCAGTTGACGAGGAAGACGCCGTTCTTCATCTGCGCGAGCTGCTCGCGTCCGATGGCGGCCGGCGTGCCGGCGACGCGCGGCATGTGGAGCGAGATCAGCTCGGCGCGCGCGTAGACCTCGTCGGGAGACAGGAGCGTCAACCCTTCGATCGTCCCCGTCTTGCCGAGCGCCGGGTCGGCGCCGATGACGACCATGCCGATGCCGGCGGCCTTGCGCGCGAGCGAGCGGCCGATGCGTCCGACGCCGAGGATGCCGAGGGTCTTGCCTTCGAGCTCCATCCCCTTCGCGAACGTCTTCTTGTCCCAGGCGCCGCCCTTCATCGAAGCGTCGGCGCGCGGGACCTGCCGCGCGAGCGCGAACATGAGGGCGAGCGCCAGCTCGGCGACCGACGCCGACGAGGCGCCGGGCGTGTTCAGGACGCGGATCCCTTCGGCCTCGGCGGCCGCGACGTCGATGTTGTCGACGCCGACACCGCCGCGCACGATGACCTTCATGCGCTTCGCGGCGGCGACGTGCCGCGCCTGGATCTTCGTCGCGGAGCGGACGACGACGGCGTCGTACTCGCCGATCGCCTCTTCGAGCTGATCGGCGTTCATGCCGATCTTCTCGTCGACCGTCAGCCCGCCGGCGCGCATGCGTTCGATCGCGTCGGCGGCGACGGCGTCGCAGATGAGGACGCGCTTCGGACCTGCGCCCACGTTAGTGCCGGAGAATCCGATCGATGACGGCGAGGAGGCCACGGATTTCCCACTCCTGTGTGTCGCCCATGTGGGCGATGCGGAAGGTCTTCTCTTTGAGGTCGCCGTACCCGTTCGAGATGGCGGCCCACTGCTTACCGAGCTCCTTGTTGAGGCCGGCGACCGAGATCCCCCGCGTGTTCGTGATGCAGGTGAGCGTCGGCGACTCGTAGCCCTCTTCGGCGAAGACGGCGAAGTGCCGCAGCGCCCAGTCCCGGACGATCCGCGCGAGCCCCTCGTGCCGCGCGTAACGGGCGGCCGGGGTCTCGGCGAGGATGTCGTCGAGCTGCGCGTCGAGCGCCTGGATCTGCGGGATCGCGGGGGTCGCGGGCGTCTGCTGCCGCTCGTGGTACTTGAGCATGTCGAGGAAGTCGAAGTAGTAGCCGCGATTCGGGATCGTCTTCGCCTTGTCGAGCGCGCGCGACGAGACCGACGCGACGGTGAGCCCCGCCGGCAGCGCGAACGCTTTCTGGAGGCCGGCGAGACAGACGTCGATCCGCCACTCGTCGACCGGGATTCTCGAGCCCGCCATCGAGGAGACGGCGTCGACGAGGAAGCTGACGTCCGGGTACTTGCGGAGGACCGCCGCGATCTCGTCGAGGCGGTTCAGCACCCCGGTCGAGGTCTCGTTGTGGACGACGGTGATCGCGTCGAAGCCGCCCTTGGCGAGCTCGCGGTCGATCATCTCGGCGGTGATCGCCTTCCCCCACGGCACCTGCAAGGGAACCGCGGTCTTGCCGTTCGACGTGGCGACCTTGAGCCAGCGGTCGGAGAAGGCGCCCTGCATGCAGCAGAGCACCCGCTCGCGCACGCAGTTGCGGATCGCGGCCTCCCACACGCCGGTCGAGGAGCAGGTGAAGAGGAAGACCGGATCCTTCGTCTCGAGAAGCTGCTGGAGCTTCGGAATCACACGTCCGTAGAGATCCTTGAACTCGTCGCCGCGATGGCCGATCTGCGGCTTCGCGAGCGCGGCGAGGTTCTCGGTGCGGACCTCCGTCGGCCCCGGAATGAACAGGCGCTTGTGCGGCATCGGCTCCCCCGAAAGGGGGCGCACTGTAGCACCGAGGCTACGACTTGGCCGCGACGCCGCCTTGCGCGCGCTCGATGACCGCGTCGAGCCACGAGAGGAACTCGTCGGGGCTCATGACGCCGGTGTTGCGCGCGACCTCATGACCGGTCCCATCGACGACGACGATCGTCGGATAGACCTCGATCCCGTAGCGAAGGGCGAGATCGACGCCCTTCAAGCCGCCGCGGTCGACCGTCTCTTCGGCATCGACGCGCACGGGCACGACATCGCGCAGGCGATCCATGACCCGCGGGTCGTGGAACGTTCGCTTCTCCATGAGCTTGCAGGGCCCGCACCACGTCGCGTAGAAGTCGGCGACGATGAGCTTGCGCCCCGACTTCGCTTCCTTGATCCCCGACGCGAAATCGCGCCAGCTCAAACCCCCGGCCGGCGACGGCGCGGGCACCGGCTCCGTGCCGGCCGTTGCGGGCGACGAGGGAGAGCCGGGCACGCTGCCGACGGCGATCGGCGCCGGCGCCGGCGTGCGGGCAGCCGCCCAGCCGAAGGCGCCGACGAACCCTGCGATGGCGGCGCAAGCGGCGCCGAGCAGCACGCGGCTCGCCGTCGAGGGGCGCGGCGCCGGACCCGGCGACGATGCGGGGTCGCGCTTCACGCGCCCGGTGAACGGGACGAAGAGGAAGACGGCGGCCACGCCCGAGGCGAGCATGACGAGGAGCGGGAAGACCGACCCGCGCGCCAGGAACGCGCCCGCGCCGATCCACGCGAACCACGCACCGACGAGGACCCCGAGCCAGCGGGCCCAGGGGCGGCCGATCAGGAGGCCGCCGGCGACCGAGACGCCGAGGACGATCAGGGAGGCGCCCTTGAGCATCGCCGGCGGGTTTCTGCTGAGCAGGAACCCGATCCCCAGGAACGGGCCGAGGATGCCGAATGCGATCGCGCCGAAGAGGGAGCCGAACGCCATGCTAACGTCCTTTCCGTGAGCAGCCGACGTCCGTTTGTACCGTGCCTCGGCGCTTGGCGCAAGGGCGCGGCGTTCGTGCTCGCCGGTGCCGCGACGCTGTCCGACCCCGGGGTGTCACCTCACACCTTCGCCCGAGCCTACGCCCCCGGCGAGATCGTCAGGATCGAGGTGACGGCCGCGCCAGGCACGAAGGAGGTCCACGGGACGTTCGGAACGGCTCCCGTCGCCTTCGTTTCCAAGGACAAGGCCACATGGGTCGGCTGGGCGGTCATCCCGCTCGACGCGGCGCCCGGGGAGATCACCTACCGGGTCGAAGCCGGGAAGGCGTCGGCCACGCGCGCGCTCACGGTCGAGGCGAAGAGCTTCCCGGAGCAGCGCCTCACGGTCGAGGAGAAGTTCGTGAACCCGCCCAAGTCGGTCGAGGCACGCATCGCGCGGGAGAAGAAGACGCTCGATGCGATCTACGCGCGCCGCACGGCGCTTCCCCCGCCCGGCGCGCCGTTCGTCCGTCCGGTTCCCGGCGACCCGACCTCGGAGTTCGGGACGAAGCGCTTCTTCAACGGCGAGGCGCGGGCGCCGCATCCGGGGATCGATCTCCACGCCGGCACCGGCACGCCGGTCCTCGCCGCCGGCCCGGGCAAGGTCGCGCTCGCGCAGGATCTCTACTACTCCGGCGGCACCGTCGTCATCGATCACGGCGGCGGCCTCTTCACGATCTACGGTCACCTGTCGAAGATCGCCGCGAAGGCGGGCGCCTCGATCCGCGCCGGGGAGAGCGTCGGCCTCTCGGGCGCGACCGGGCGCGTGACCGGACCGCATCTTCACTGGGGGGCGCGCGTCGGCGGCACGATCTTCGACCCGCGCGGCCTCCTCGATCCGGCGCTCTTCGGGAGCGTCAGTCCCAGCTCCACCGCACCGGCCGCGACTCCAGGCGGGTAACCAGCCGGTCGAGCGCCTCGAGATCCGCTCGGTTGAGCGACGCGCGACGTCTCGTGGCCGCACGAGCGAGCGCGCGATGCTCCCGCTCGGCGGCCGCGACGAGACGCCGCCCCGCCGGTGTGAGCCAGCCCTTGCGGCCGGCTTCACGAAGAGCCGGCATCACCATCGCGACGCTCGCCCGCTCCTCGAGGAGGCGCCGCGCGAGCCAACGGCGGCGCGGCGGGGCGAGCTTCAACTTCGAAGAGAGGACCGCCTCGAAGTACATCGCGCCTGCGGTGAAGGTGCAGACGGCGTGGACCATTCCCCGGAGCGGCCGCCATTCTCGCCGCCACGGCGAGTAGAAGCGTAGATCCTCGGCTTTCGCCGAGACGAGCGGGCCCACCGCCTCGATCTCGTGGACGCGGATGTGGGTCGTCTCGTGGACGAGGTCCTCGGCGAGGCGGATCGCGGGACTGCTGTTGACGTTGATGTAGGCGATCCCGGGCTGCCGCGCGGACGAATATGACACCGTCGCCCACGCGGTCACCGGAACGACCCTCCAGGTGCGCGCGCGGACCATCGCGGCGCCGGCGGGAAACGCGGCGTCGAGCAGGGCCATCGCCTTCGCCACCCGGCGCGCGAACGCCGGGTCGGGCCCGGAATCGACGATCGCGAGCCCGCGCTCGACGAGAAGGCCGCCGATCTCCATCTCCGACGATCCATGAGGAATTTTCGAGAGCTTCCCGAGGTTCGCGCGGACGGCTCGCTCGGCACGCTTCCGGAAATCCGGCGGGATACGCCCCTTCGGCGCCAGCCGCGCGAGGAGCCCGGCGTCGGCGACGAGATCCACGAGGCGCGAGCGGTCGCGGCCCCGCGCGGCCGCCGCGATCGCGAGCAGGTCCTCGACCTCCGCAAGCCAGGTGCGGAACCGCCCCGACGCCGGCTCGATCCCGGCAAACGAGGCACGCGCGGGAGCCCGGCCTTCGATCCGTCTCCACGCGGCGAGGGCAGTACCGAGACGCTTCGCCGCGTCGCGTGCGAGCGCTTCGCGGAGTGCGTCATCGGTGCCGTCGTCCTCAGGGACGAGTTTGCCGATGGCGTCGAGGCTCACGTGGCGTGTGTAAGAAAAACTCGGTTACTGTCCCGGGATCGCGGCCACCACGTCGCGAAGCTTCTTCAGGCGCTCCGGCCGCTCCACGGCGAAGCGGCGAATCGCCTCGACGATGTGCGTGGGGCCGAGGTGCGCCTCGTCGACGACCTCGTCGACGGTGCCGCCGGTGCGCCAGCGGTTGTCCCAGTCCGACGAGAGCGAGTACGCGGCGACGACGGGGTTCGCGATCCAGTCGCGCATCGTCTTGAGGCTGCGGTTCGTGATGACCATCGCGTCCCAGCGCGCGGCGTCGCCGGCGACCCTCTGCCGGTACGCCTCGTCCTGGAGCGCGAAGAGCTGCGGGCTGATGACGGCGACGATGCGGACGTTCCAGCCTCCCTTGTCGATCTCGGGAAGCGATGCGACGAGGTTCGCCGTCGTCATCGTCCCCTGGACGAATACCGTTCCCGCGCACGGCGTGCCGGGCTTCGCCTCACGCAGGACGTAGGCGCCGCGCGCGGCGTCGAGGTGCGAGCCGAGCCCGAGCGCCGCGCGGTCGGGGATCGTCACCGCGGGCCGCGTGAGGTGCAGGGCGACGATCGGCGCCTTCTGCGCGAGCGCGGCGCCGAGCACCACGGGAACCTCGTTGTGCTCCCACGGGTGGAGGTCGATGACGTGCCCCTCGGGGAAGAGCTGCGTCACGTACGTCTCGAAGATGCCGAAGTGCGTACGCGAGTCTTCCGCGGTCTCGGGGCCCGAGTGGCCGGCGACCCAGAGCACCTTGCCCAGCTTCAGCTCGCAGTCCTGCGCGAGCTGCGAGAACAGGCGCATCGAGCCGTATTTCAGGTACGAGAACGAGCCGTAGGTCGAGCACGCGCCCCAGAACCCTTCGAACGAGTCGCGCGGCTCCGGCGCCAGGTTGACCGAAGCGAGGCCGACCATGAGCCCCGCGTTCGTGAACTCGGTGATCTGCTGCGGGAGCAGCGCGCCCCGAGGGTTCTTGTCGCGCTCGTACCAGCCCCAGCCCTTTTCGCCCTCGAAGTCCTTCGCGAAGCCCGCGATGTTCGTCGAGTCCGCCAGGTCCGCCGAGCACGCGATGAAGAGCGGCCGTCCGTAGTGCTTCTTGGCGTAGGTGTTGACCCACGCGCCCCAGGTCGCGAGCGCGGCGCGGTTGGGGTGCTTCTCGCCGGCCTTCTTGTAGAGCGACGCCGGGTAGCTCTTGTAGTCGTAGATCGCCCCATCGGAGAAGACGCCGGTCGCGGCGCCGCCGAGCCAGACGCTCGAGATCTTGTCGGGCACGGCGTCGGCAGCCTCGGTGAGACGGCGGCCGACGGTCTCGACGACCTCGGAGCGCGCATCGAGGATCGAGAACGCGAGCGCGAGGTTCGCCGCGGCCTGCGCGTTCCGCTCCTTCGCGTCGGCCGGAGCGGGCTGATCGACGCCCTGATACTCGATCCCGTATTTCTCCATGAACGCCTTGCGGTTCGCCCAGAACTCGGGCGCGTGCATCGGCCACGGCGTTCCGTGCGACTTGTTGTCGTACTTCCCGTAGCCGCGGCCCTTCCGCGTCTTGCCCCAGACCATCGTCGGTGTGGCGCCCGGGTTGTCGCCGCGCACGCCCTCGAGGATCGCGCGGCAGATCTCGCCCCAGTCCGATCCCTGCTCGGTGCCGACGACCCGCCATCCGTACGGGGCGAACCAATCTACCGGCGTGCCGTGGACGACCGACGAGCACGGGTTGTCGTCGATCCCGAAGTCGTTCCAGTCGACGAGGAACACGAGGTTCGAGAGCCCGAGCCCCCACGCGGAGTTCTTCGTCTCGTGAGACGCGCCCGGCGTGAGCCCGCCCTCACCTTCGACGACGAAGACCTTCACCTCCGACGCGCCCGCGAGCTTGAGCGCGAGCGCCTCGCCGGCCGCCGGCGGCATCCCGTGCCCCGAGGGGCCGGTGTTCCACTTCAGGAAGAGGGTCTTGCCCTCCATCTCGGCGTGGCCCGGCAAGCCGCCGCGGCGGCGCAAGTTGACGAGATCCTTGTAGGTCAGCGCCCACCTGCCGCCGTCGGGGAAGGCGGCGCCGTGACGCCGCGCGATCTCGTTCAGCGTCGCGAGGGTCGCGTAGATGAGCGGCACCGTATGGCCGGCGGAGAGCACGAACCGGTCGCCGTACGGGCGCCACGGCCGCAGGAGATCGAAGCGCATCGCCCCCGACAGCATCGTCGAGAGGAGCATGTGGACCTTCGATCGCGAGCCGCCGGGGTGCCCCGACTGGCGGTAGTTCAACATCAGGTCGATCGACTCGTCGACGAGGTCTTTGACGACCTCCCACTGCGCGAACTCGCCTTGCGCCTTGGCGAAGAGCGTGTCGATGGCCTTCGGCGCTTCCGCGGCCCGGCTCACCGTGCCGCCTTCTTCATGAAGTCGGCGATCCGCGAGAGGCCGTCGTCGATCGCCTGGAACGACGACGCGTAGGAGAACCGGATGTGCTGCCCTTCGCCCTGCACCGGCGTGCCGAAGTGGATGTCGGCGAGGACCGCGACGCCGGCCTCATGGAGGAGGCGTTTCCGGAACTCCTCGCTCGACGCGGCGCCGACGCGCTTGCACGCCTCGGTGACGTTCGGCCAGACGTAGAAGGCGCCGCCCGGCGACTGGCAGGTGAAGCCCGTCAGCGCGTTCAACCCCTTCACGATGCGATCGCGCCGCTCGAGGAAGACGTCGCGCATGCTTTCGGAGGTCGCCTGCGAAGCGTTCAGGGCCTCGACCGCCGCCCACTGATTCGGGTGCGGCGGGCACGAGTCGGTGTTCGTCACCCAGCGGGTGAAGACCGGCGCCAGCGCGCCGTTCGCCGCGTAGCCGATGCGCCAGCCGGTCATCGAGTACGTCTTCGACGCGGAGTCGGCGATGATCGTCCGCTCCTTCATCCCCGGCATCGCCGCGATCGACTTGAAGACGCCGTCGTACACCAGCCCCGAGTAGACCTCGTCGGAGTAGATCCAGAGGTTCTCGTACTGGGAGCAGATCTTGGCGATCTCCTTGAGCTCGTTCTCCGAGAGCAGGTTCCCCGTCGGGTTACCCGGGCTGCAGAGGATGAGGAGGCGCGTCTTCGCGTTGATCTTCTTCTTCAGCTCGTCGAGGTCGAAGTTGAAGCCGCGCGCCTCGCGGAGCGGCAAGGGAACCGGAACGCCGCCGTGCGCCTTGATCTGCGCCTCGTAGATCGGGAAGCCGGGGTTCGGATAGACGACCTCGTGCCCTTCGCCCGGATCGATGACCGAGAGGATCGTGTAGCCGATGAACGGCTTGCCGCCGCAGCCGCAGACGACCTCGTCGGGGGTCACCGTCACGCCGCGCGTCCGCGTGAACGCCTTCGCGACCGCCTCGCGCAGCTCGGGGATGCCGGGAGAGGGCGTGTAGCCGGTCTTCCCCTCGGTGATCGCCTTGATCCCGGCGAGGCGGATGTGATCGGGGGTGGGAAAGTCCGGCTGGCCGATGCAGAAGGAGACGATGCTCTTGCCCTCGGCCTGAAGCTTCGCCACCTCGCCCAGGACGACGAAGGCGTTCTCCGTGCCGAGCTCGCGGGACCTCTTCGAGATGGACAGCGTGGAAAGCATCGTTCCCTCCTCACGAAAGCGCGTAGCGCGCGATTGTAGTGAAAGGGGGAACGGGCGGGCAACCGAGAGGGGACAGCTTCCGAAACGCAAACGGACTCGGAGAGGCCGGTAGCCTCCCCGAATCCGTTCGAGTTTCGGAAGCTGTCCCCTCTGGGATCAGACGCTGAGAAGCCCTCGAAGCGCGGTCGTGAGCGTTCCCAGACCGTGGCCCACGCCCAGGCCCAGGCCCTTTCGGCTCAGGGGCGCCAGCCTCGAGGCCCGGGGGCCCGTTGGCGGGTCTTCCTGCTCGTCGGTCTTCGGCAGGTTCGCCTTGAAATGCATCGACTTGTGGTCTCGCACGACGTCCATGTCGATCGTCTTCCCCTCGCGGTCTCGGATCGCGTCCATGAGATCGCCCGAGTCGGCGACCTTCGTGCCGTCGATCGAGAGGACGAGATCACCCACGCGTAGGCCGGCTTTCTCCGCGGCGCTGCCGGGGAGCACCTTGCCGATGAGGACGCCGGAGTCCTTCGTGCCGCCGAGCGTCTCGCGAAGCTCCGGGGTCGTCTCGACCATCTCGACGCCGAGGAGCGGCTTGTTGTTGAAGCCGAGGAGGTAGTGGCGCCCACCGGGACCGACCTTGAACTTCCCCATCTGGCGGAGCTGGGGCATCGTCTTGTCGAGTTCCTTCAGGCTCTTCTCCACCGCCTTCTGCTGGTCCTCGCTCAGGGCGCCCCAATCGGTCGTCTTCCCGTTCCAGCTCCAGACCATCGGCTTGGGCCGATCGCCTATCGTGACCTGGAGCGAGACCGGCTTGCCGTCGCGCTTCACGTCGAGCTTGATCTTGTCGCCCGGCTTCGCCGCGTGGATCTTCTCGGTGAGCTTGCCGGGGCCCCGGACGACTTCGCCGTTGAACCCGACGATGACGTCGCCCTCCTTGACGCCGGCCTTGTCCGCGGGCGAGCCGTCGATGACCATCTGGACGTACGCGCCGCCGTCGTCGCTCTTCGTGTACTCGCGGCTGTCGATCCCGAGGTAGCCGCCCTTGCCCTCGTCGCCGCTCAGCGCATCCTCGTACGCCATCTCCGCTTGGGCCTCCGGGCCGTCGCCCGACACGACGCGGATCACCTTGACGCCGTCGTCGCCGTTCGACTCGTAGACCTTGACTTTGCCGCTCTCGTCGTCCGCGAGCGTGTCCTTGCCGATCGCCAGGAACAGCCCGAACGCCAGGACACCCATTCCGGCCACCGAAGCCAGCACCGCGGCCTTCCACGAACGGCTCATCGTCTCGTCTCTCATCACCCGCGTCTCCTTCACTTATTCGGCCCGGCCGGATCGCGACCGGACAACCCTTACTACGCACGGCCCCCGGAAAAGTCGATCCCGCGGGTAGGATGCGGTCCCAGGAGAAATCCATGTCCGACGCACTTTCGCTTCACGGCCGGGTCGCCCTGATCACAGGAGGTGGCACCGGCCTCGGTCTGGCGGTGGCGTCCTCCCTCGCCCGGCGCGGCGCGGCGGCCGTGATCGCGAGCCGCTCTCCGGAGCATCTCGAGGAAGGGCGGCGGGTGCTGGCCGCGGCCGGGGCGAAGGTCGCCGCCCACGTCTGCGACGTGCGCGATGCCCACGCGGTCCGCCGCCTCGTCCGCGAGGTCGACGAGACGGAGGGCGGGATCGACATCCTCGTCAACAACGCGGCCGGCAACTTCGTGCGCCCCGCCGAGGCGCTCCCCGAGAAGGCGTTCGCGAACGTCGTCGACATCGTCCTCAACGGGACGTTCAACGCCACGCGCGCCGCCGGGCGGTCGATGATCGCGCGCGGCCGGCGGGGAGTCGTTCTCAACGTCGTCGCCACCTACGCGTGGACCGGGGGCCCCGGAACGATCCACTCCGCCTGCGCGAAGGCGGGGGTGCTCGCGATGACGCGCACGCTGGCCGTCGAGTGGGCGCGTCACGGGATCCGTGTCGTCGCGATCGCACCGGGCCCGTTCGAGTCGAAGGGCGCGGCCGACCGCCTCTGGCCCTCGTCCGAGCTGGAGGAGCGCGTGAAGCGCTCGATTCCCCTGAAGCGCTTCGCGACGCGAGAGGAGGTCGCCGAGGCCGCCGCCTGGCTCGTCTCGGACGCCGCGTCGTACGTGACCGGAGAATGCTTGACGATGGACGGCGGCGCGTGGCTCGGGCGCGGCATCCTCGGCGACGACGAGCCGGTCCCTTCCGTGAGGCGCCGGCGTTGACCCTGCAGACGCGCATCGTCGGCGCACTCGTGGTGGCGGCGCTCGTCCCGATGGCGGTCGTCATCGCGGTTCCGCTCGCGCAATCCAGGAAGCGGGCCGACGAGGAGACCGCGCACCGGCGCGACCGCGCGCTCAAGCTGGCGGCGGTGCTCCTGAACGACGAGCGGCGCTCGCTCGCGACCGAGGCCGACCGGGCCGCGCGCGAGCTCGGCGCCGAACCCGAAGACCTGGCGGCGCTCGTGCGCGGGCCCGAGGCGATCGCGAAGCCGGTCGCCGTGCGCCTCGCCGAGCGGCATGGATTCACCGCGGTCTCGATCCTGGGAGACGCGGACGTCACGCTCGCCGAGGCGGGGACCGTGGAGACGCTCGTCCTCATCGAGCGCCGTCCGGTGAAGACCGAGCACGAGACCCTCACGCTCGTCGTCTCCCGCAGCCTCGGCGACGATTTCGCCGCGAAGGCCGGCGAGCTGGCCGACGCCGGCGCCCGCTTCGCCGCGACCTGCACCGGCGACGAGGTCGCGGTTCCGATCGACCGGGGACACGCGCTCTGCCTCACGGTCGTCCCCGCGGACGCGAAGAGCCTGCGCCGCGACCTCCTCGGCTCGTTCGCCGGCGTCGCGTCGATCGCGGTCATCCTCGCCCTCCTGGTCGGCGCGCTCCTGGCTTCACGGATCGCGAGCCCGATCCGGCGGCTCGCGGTCCGCGCGGAGAAGATCTCGGAGGAGCGGTCGCGGCCGATCACGCTCCTTCCAGAGCAGGACGAAACGCGCCGCCTCACGCTCGCGTTCGACCAGATGCTCGACGCGCTCTCGGCGAGCGAGCGGCAGCGCCTCGCCGCCGAGCGCGCCGCCGCGTGGGAGGAGATCGCGCGGCGCCTGGCGCACGAGATCAAGAACCCGCTCTCCCCGATCCAGCTCGCGGTCGAGAACCTGAGGCGCGTCCGGGAGAAGTCGCCGGAGACGTTCGACCGCGCGCTCGAGGAGGAGACCGCGACGATCCTCGAGGAGGTCGGGGCGCTCAAGACTCTCGTCGACGAGTTCGCGCAGTTCGCGCGCCTCCCGCAGCCGCGAATCGGTCCGTGCGATCCCAAGGCGGTCCTGGAGCAGACGCTCGTGCTCTTCTCGGGGCGGATCGAGTCGATGGGCGTGCACCTCTCCGTCCAGGCCGACGACGCCCCCAAGACGATCCACGCCGACGTGGAGCAGCTCGGGCGCGTCTTCAAGAACGTCGTGGCGAACGCGCTCGACGCGATGGAGCGGTCGAGCCGCCGCGAGCTTGCGGTCGCGATGCGCCGGACCGGATCCGATCTCGCCATCGAATTCCGCGACACCGGCTCGGGATTCGACGCCGAGGCGCTGCGGCGCGTCTTCGAGCCCTACTTCACGACCCGTGGCGACCACGGGGGAACCGGGCTCGGGATGGCGATCGCGTATCGCATCGTCACCGATCACGGAGGGACGATCCGCGCCGAGGGCGCCCCCGGGCGCGGCGCCGCGATCACGATCCTCCTTCCCGCCGATCGCGCGTAGGATTCCGCCGATGCCTCACGTGCTCATCGCCGACGACGAGAAGAACATCCGGGCGACGCTCGCGCGCGCGCTCCGGCTCGAGGGCTACCGCACGTCGGAGGCCGGTGACGGCGCCCTGGCGCTCGAAGCCCTCGAGCAGGGCGAGATCGATCTCGTCCTCCTCGACGTGCAGATGCCGAAGCTCGACGGCCTCGGTGTGCTCGCAGCGATGCGGGAGCGTGGTCTCGCTGTTCCGGCGATCGTCCTCACGGCCCACGGATCGATCGAGCGGGCGGTGTGCGCGGTCAAGCTCGGCGCCTTCGACTTCATCGAGAAGCCGCCTTCGGTCGAGAGGATCCTGGTCGCGATCGGGAACGCGCTCGACCGCGGCCGCCTCGAGACCGAGAACCGCCGGCTCACCGAGGCGACCGGGACAACGGGCGAGATCTTGGGCGACGCCGAGGCGACGCGCGCCCTCCGCCAGACGCTCGCGCGCGTCGCGCCGACCGCGGCCACGGTCCTCCTGCTCGGCGAGAACGGGACGGGGAAGGAGCTGGCCGCGCGCGCGATCCACGCCGGCAGCCCGCGGGCGCGCAAGCCTTTCGTCGTCCTCAACTGCGCGGCAATCCCGGAAACCCTGTTCGAGAGCGAGCTGTACGGCCACATGAAGGGCGCCTTCACCGGCGCCACCGAAGCACGCCGCGGGAAGTTCCAGCAGGCCGACGGCGGCACGCTCTTCCTGGACGAGATCGGCGAGACGCCGATTCAGCTTCAGCCGAAGCTCCTGCGCTCGCTCGAAACCGGCGACGTCGAGACGATCGGCGGGCGCGCCCCCGAGCGCGTCGACGTGCGCGTCGTGGCCGCGACGAACCGGGACCTCGCGAAGGAAGTCGAGGCCGGCCGCTTCCGGCGCGATCTCTATTACCGTCTCGCCGTCGTGCCGGTGCCCTTGCCGCCCCTGCGCGCGCGGTCCGCCGACATCGTTCCCCTGGCGGCGCGCTTCCTCGCCGCCGCGTGCCGCGACAACCGCGTTCGCGCGAAGCGCCTCGACGCGCCGGCCGAGGCCGCGCTGACCCGCCACGCGTGGCCCGGAAACGTCCGCGAGCTGAAGAACGTCATGGAGCGCGCCGCGATCCTCGTGCAAGACGACGTCGTCCGCGAGGACGACCTCGAGCTGCCGGTCGCGCACGTCGTCACCGACACGGCGCCCACGGCCGAGGGCGGCCGCCTCGCCGACCAGCTCGTCCGCCACGAGCGCGCGATCGTCCTCGCCGCGCTCGAGAAGAACCACTGGCGGATGACGAAGACCGCCGACGACCTCGGCCTCGAGCGCAGCCACCTCTACAAGAAGCTCAAGGCGCTCGGCATCGAGAAGCGCGTCGAGGACTAGACACGGCGCGCGTGTCCCGCCCACCACATCCACCTGTCCTCGCGATCTGATTCCTCAGTCACTCCGCGCTCTTTCCATGGCACGTCCTTCGCCATGTACCCCGGCAGCCCGGCCTCCCGACGGAGATTCCCCGGGCCGAAAGAAGGACGTCATGAGAGCCGCGCTCGGATCGATCATCACCGGATGCCTCGTCCTCTCCGCTTGCGGGAGTCAAGACAAGTCGACGCCCCCGAAGATCGATCTGCCGGGCGTCGCGGTTCCGGCCTCGCTCACGACCACGCAGCTGCCGTTCACACCATCGACCCCCACGATCGACCCGAAGACCGCGTGGAAGGACGGCGTGACCCGCTACGAGAGCGGCGACTTCACCGGCGCCGCGACGTCGCTCACCGTCGCCGCCGACGGCCACGGCGACCCGTACCGCAGCTACCTCCTCGGCCTCGCGCGCTTCAAGTCGGGCGATCTCGCCGGTGCCGAGACGGCGCTCGTCGCTTCCGTCACGAAGAATCCGTCGAGCCTCAAGGGCTGGATCAACCTCGCGCGCGTCCGCAACGAGCGGAGTGACCGCTCGGGCGCGCTCGACGCCGCCGAGAAGGCGCTCGGCATCGATCCGACCTCGGCCGACGCCCTCCACCAGAAGGGCCGCGCGCTCATGGAGCTCGGTCGCCGCGACGAGGCGCTCGAAGCCCTGAAGACCGCGCACGACCTCGATGCGGACAACGGTTATGTGGCGAACTCGCTCGGCCTTCTCCTGATCCAGATCGGCCGCCCGCAGGACGCGGTCGCGCCGCTCGAGGTCGCGAAGGCGCGCCTGCCGCACGTCGCCTACGTCCGCAACAACCTCGGCGTCGCCTACGAGCGCACCGGCCGCATGGACGAAGCCAAGCTCGAGTACCAGGCCGCCGTCGATGCCGGCGACATGGGCGGTAAGGGAATGAAGTCGCTCGTGCGCCTCGGTGCAAAGGACACGACCGATTCGAACGCGGTGCTCCAGGCGGCCGGCAACCCGGCCGCCGAGAAGTGACGCCGTGCGGCCCCGCATGACCCTCGCGATCCTCGCGGCCGCCTCGGTGCTCGCCACCGGGGCGGCCGCGCAAGCGCAACAGGACGACGAGCCCGGCACCGGCGCGCTCCTCGCGAAGTTGAATGGGCAGCTCGTCCCGATGCCGCTCGCGCGCATGGAAGTCGCGCTCGACGTCTCCGGCCCGATCGTCCGCGGCCACCTCCGCCAGACCTTCCAGAACCCGACCGCCGAGACCCTCGATGCCGTCTACGTCTTCCCGCTGCCCGAGGGCGCCGCGGTCGACGCGGTCACGCTCGTCGTCGGCGGCCGCCGCTACAAGGGCGAGATCCAGGAGAAGGAAGAGGCGAAGAAGACGTTCGAGCAGGCGAAGGCGGCCGGTCAGGGCGCCGGCCTCATCGAGCAGCACCGGCCGAACGTCTTCCGCACCAGCGTCGCGAACGTCCCGCCGCACGGAGAGGTCGCGGTCGAGCTGGGCACGATCGACGAAGCGTCGTTCACCGACGGCTGGTTCGAGACCGTCTTCCCGACGACGATCACCGCGCGCTATGCGCCCGGGGGGATGGAACCGGCTGAAAGTGGAGCACCGCCCGCATCGCTCTCGATCGCCGCGCGCCTCGACGCAGGGGTCGCGGTCGACACGCTGCGCTCGCCTTCGCACACGATCGAGACCGCGACGCGCGGCGCTACGATCGAGGTCAAGGCGGCCGGTTCGGGAATCGCGAGTGACCGCGACTTCGTCCTCCGCTGGCGGCCGAGGACCGGACAGGACCCGATCGCCGGCGGGCTCGTCGAGAAGCGCGACGACGGACTCTACGCGCTGGCGCTCGTCGTCCCGCCCTCGATCGACGACCGCGCGCCCGGCGGCCTGCCGACGCAGACCGTCTTCGTCGTCGACGTCTCGGGATCGATGGCCGGCCCCTCGATCGAGCAGGCGAAGGCGGCCCTTGCCGTCGCCCTCGACCGTCTCCGCCCCGGCGACACGTTCACGCTGATCAAGTTCGACAGCGAGAACGAGGCGTACTCCGAGCGGTTCCTCCCCGCGTCGCCGTTCGAGATCGCCAAGGCGAAACGGTGGGTCGACACCCTCGAGGCCGGCAGCGGCACCGAGATCGTGCCGGCGCTCATCCACGCCTTGGCGCTCTCCGAGAACGGCGACCCCGCGTCCTTGCGCCGCGTCGTCCTCATGACCGACGGCGCGGTGGAGAACGAGGAGCAGGCGATGACCGAGGTCGAGAGCCATCTCGGCGGCACGCGCCTCCACATCATCGGGATCGGTCCCGCGCCGAACCGCTGGCTCATGAAGGAGCTCGCGGGCGCGGGGCGCGGCACGTTCGAGTCCGTCGGCTCACGTGAAGAGGTGCGCGACAAGACGCTCGCGCTCCTCGCACGCACGGAGCGGGCGGTGCTCACCGACGTCGCCGTCGAGTGGGAGGGCGCCACGCCGCTCGAGTCCTCGCCGACCCCCGTGCCCGACCTCTACCTCGGCCGGCCGCTCGTCGTGACGGCGAAGCTCGATCCTTCGAAGCCTCTCCCCAAACTGCGCGTCTGGGGCCGCGCGCCCAAGGGTCCGGTCACGATGGAAGTCGCGCTGCATCCCGCCGTCGAGGGCGCGGGGATCGCGACCCGCTGGGCGCGGGCGAAGATCGCGTCGCTCGAGTGCGCGCGCATGCATGGCGCCGACCCGGCGACGGTCAAGGCGGACGTCATCGCGCTCTCGAAGCGATTCACGATCCTCTCGCCTTACACGAGCTTCGTCGTCGTCGCCGACGAGGCGCACCAGGATTCGACTCCCGATGAGGACGGCCTGCTGCCGCAGGGCGGCACGCTCGAGCCGCTGCTCCTCCTCATCGGTCTCGTCGCGACCGCAGCAGGGGCCATCATTCTGCGGAGCGCCCGCTCGTGAGGCGCCCGGCGCGCGCCGCGATCGTCGGGATCCTCTTGCTGCTTCCCGGCGGATTCCTGTTGGCGCGAGCCGGATGGGTTCACGCGAAGGGCGCGGTCGGTGAGGTCCTCATCGGCCGCGCCCTCGACGCGACGCTCGAGGACGGCGTGCCTCGGAAGCCGTGGTCGTGGGCCGACATGGTCCCGGTCGCGCGGCTCGACGTTCCGCGCCTCGGCGTGTCGCGTCCGATCCTCTCGAACGCGAGCGGCTCGGCGCTCGCCTTCGGCCTCGGACGTGTCAGCGGCACGGGACTCTCGATCGTCGCCGGCCATCGCGACTCGTGGGCGGCGTTCCTCGAAGACGTAAAGGTTGGGGATGAGCTGACGGTGACGTCGCACGAGCGGCAGGTGCGTTATCACGTCGTCGGTGCCGAGATTGTGCGCTACGACACTGCGCTTCGCGGCGACGGTCTCTCGCTCGTCACTTGCTGGCCGTTCGATGGGCTGCTGCACTCACCGTGGCGGTACGTCGTTCACTGCGAGCCAGAGGGGACAGCTTCCGAAACTCGCACTGCGGAGTTTCGGAAGCTGTCCCCTCTTACTTCGAGATGACCCCGCAGGCGACGCGCCCACCCGCATTCCCGGAGGGCTGCGTCTTGAAGTCGTCTTCCTTCAGGTGGACGACGACCGCCTTGCCGACGATGTCGGACGGCTTTCCGTCGCCGATCGTCCAGAGGTCGGTCGAGAAGGTGAGCGTCGCCTTGCCGCTCGCGTCGGCGGTGAGGTTGCCGATGTCGCCGTGATGGAACGGCGCCGTCCCCCACTTGCCGTGGTTCTCGGTCGTCGGGTTCCAGTGGCCGCCGGCCGAAGACGCGTCGGGCGCCGAGCAGTCCCCCTTCTCGTGGATGTGGATTGCGTGCTCGCCGGGCGTGAGGCCGGTCATCTCGACCTTCATGTGGACCTTGCCGCCCTCGGACTTGAAGGTCACCGTTCCCATCGCCTTCGAGTCGCTCTTCGATTCGAGTTTCGCGGTGGCATCGGCCTTCCCGCCTTCGTGGTGCTTCTCCTTGGCGAGCGCCGCGCTTCCGGAGAGGACGAGCGCGACGACCATCGACGTGACGAGAGTCTTCATGGAGTGTCTCCTCGGAGCGCCGCATCGACGATCGTGTCGTCGGCGTGCTCGGGCATCGTGACCTTCAAGCGCGGATCGTCCGCCATCGCGCGGCGGATCGTGGATTCGGCTCCGTCGTGGCGCGCCCACGCGCGGCGCGCGATCCCGTTGTTGACGTCCCACGGGACCATGCTCTCGATGCGGCGTTTCGCCTGCGGCGTTCCATCGAGCACCATTCCGAAGCCGCCGTTGACGACCTCGCCCCACCCGACGCCGCCGCCGTTGTGGAGTGAGACCCACGTCGCGCCGCGGAACGCGTCGCCGATGACGTTGTGGACCGCCATGTCCGCCGTGAGATTCGATCCATCGCGGATGTCGGCGGTCTCGCGGTACGGCGAGTCGGTTCCCGAGACGTCGTGATGGTCGCGGCCGAGGACGACGGGTGCCTTCACGCGGCCCTTACCGACGGCATCGTTGAAGGCAACGGCGAGGCGCCGCCGTCCTTCAGCGTCGGCGTAGAGGATGCGCGCCTGGCTTCCGACGACGAGGCGATTCTCCGCGGCCTGCTTGATCCAGCGAAGGTTGTCGAGCGTTTGCTGGCGGATCTCCGGCGGTGCCTCGGCCGCCATCGCCGACAAGACTTCCGCGGCGATCGCGTCGGTCGTGGCGAGGTCGTTCTCGTTCCCGCTCGTGCAGATCCAGCGGAATGGGCCGAAGCCGTAGTCGAAGCACATCGGTCCCATGATGTCTTCCACGTAACTCGGGTAGACGAAGCTGCCGTCGGCCTTCGTGACCGCCGCGCCAGCGCGCGACGCCTCCAGGAGAAACGCGTTGCCGTAGTCCCAGAAGCGCATGCCGCGCTGGGCGAGCGCGTTCACCGCATCGACGTGGCGGACGAGCGACGCCTTGACCGCGCGCTCGAACGCCGGAGCATCCGTACGCATCAGCTCCTGCGCGTCGTCGAAGCTCATCCCGGCCGGGTAGTAACCGCCGCCGAGAGGATTGTGGAGCGATGTCTGGTCCGAGCCGAGGTCGACCGCGACGTTCTCCTTGACGAGACGCTCCCAGAGATCGACGACGTTGCCAACGTAGGCGATCGAGACGGCTTCCTTGGCACGTCTCGCCTTCTCGACGCGCTTGAGGAGCGTGTCGAGATCGCGCTCGACCTCCATGACCCAGCCCTGGTCGTGGCGGATCTTCACGGCCTTCGGGTTCACCTCGGCGACGACGCCGACCGCACCGGCGATGACCGCCGCCTTCGCCTGCGCGCCGCTCATCCCGCCGAGGCCCGACGTCACGTACGTTCGACCCGCGAGGCCGGCCTCGCCGGTACCGAGGTACTTCCGCCCTGCGTTGAGGAGCGTGATCGTCGTGCCGTGGACGATCCCCTGCGGCCCGATGTACATGAAGCTTCCGGCGGTCATCTGCCCGTAGCTCGTCACGCCGAGCGCGTTCAAGCGCTCGTAGTCCTCCGGGCGCGAGTGGTTGGGGATCACCATCCCGTTCGTGACGACGACGCGCGGCGCCTCCGGATGCGACGGGAAGAGGCCGAGCGGGTGGCCCGAGTAGAGGACGAGCGTCTGCTCGTCGGTCATCTCCGACAGGTACTTCATCGCGAGGCGATACTGCGCCCAGTTCTGGAAGACGGCGCCGTTGCCACCGTAGGTGATGAGCTCGTACGGGTGCTGCGCGACCGCCGGGTCGAGGTTGTTCTGCACCATGAGCATGATCGCCGCCGCCTGACGGCTCTTCGCCGGATAAGCGTCGATCGGGCGCGCGTGCATCGCGTAGTGCGGCCGCCAGCGGCGCATCGTGATGCGGCCGTCTTCCCGAAGCTCGGCCGCGAGCTCGGGAGCCGCCGCGGCGTGGAGGCGGCGCGGCAGGTAGCGGAGCGCGTTCGCGAGCGCGAGGCGCTTCTCGGGGGCGGTGAGCACCTGTTTGCGACGCGGCGCGCGGTTGACCGCCGGGTCGTCGTGCGGCCGCTCGGGAAGATCGTCCGGAATTCCCAGGGCGACCTGCTCGGCGAAAGAGCGCGCGGTTCCCGTGCCCATTCCCTCGATCATAGCGCTACTCCGGCACGGCACGGATCATCGTGAACTTGGCCGGGTCATAGTACGCGCGGATGAACGCGTTGACCTCGTCGAGCGGGAGCGCCGCGGCGCGATCGTCGATCGCGTCCAGGGCGCCGGGGGCGAGGCCCGCCCGCCGCTCGCTCAGGAAGCGCGACAGGATCTGCTCCGGCGCCTGCCGGTCGAAGGCGCGGTGGCCGAGGAGGTAGCCGGCGGCGTCGGCGCGCTCCGCCTCGGTGATCCCCTCCTTCGCGAATTTCTCCATCGCGGCACGGAGCTTCGCCTCGATCGCGGCGGAGTTCGCGACGCGCGTGTACGTGGCGGCGCCGTAGAGGCCGGTCTTCGGGCCGCCTTCGTCGACCGTGGCGACGCCGTAGGTGTCTCCGGCCTCGTGGCGAAGTGCGACCCACAGGCGCGCGTAGAAGTGGCCGGCCAGGACGTGGTCGGCGATGCGGAACGCGGCCCGTCGTACATCGTCCCAGGGGATCGAGTCCCTCGCGTCGAGGAAGTAGACCTGCGTGAGACGGCGCACCTTGACGTCGCTCGAGGCCGCCGGCGGCGCCTCGCGCAGTGGGAGATAACGCGGCGCGAGATCCTCCGGCGCCTCGTGAACGGGAGGTGGAAGAAGACCGGCGGCGAGGCGTAACGCCTCCTCGGCCGTGACGTCGCCGGCGACGCCGACGATCCGGCCGGGAAGGCGCAGGAGCGCATCGCGCGTCTGCGCGAGCGCGGCGGGATCGGTCTCGATCGCCTGCGGCTTCTCGTAGGGGATCAATCGTGGATCCCCCTCGGCGTAGAGAGCGCGGGCCGCCGCCTGGCGGACGCGGAAGCCGACGTCGGTCGTGCGCCCGCGCCAGAGGATCTCCTGCTCGCGTTTCGCGCGCACCAGCTCGTCCTTGTCGTAGGACGGGTTCGCGAGCACATCGCGGACGAGCGCGACCGCCTGGTCGAGGTTCGCCTTGAGGCAGGTCACCCGCAGCGTCGATGCGCGGGCGCCGACGTCGAGCGAGAGGGCGACCGCGAGCGCGTCGGCCCTCCTCCCGAGCGCGCGCTGCGGGTCGCGGTCCATGAGCTCGAACGCCTCGACCGCGTGGTGCTTCGCCGCCCACGGCGAGAAGCGTCCCGCCGGCAGCTCGACGACGATCGTGACGACCGGCTCGCGATGGTCCTCGACGAGGACCCCCTCGGTGCCGTCACCGAGCGTGAACGGCGCGAGCGCCGCCGCTAGGAGAAGAGCGGGTAGAGCCATCCGAACATCCTCACGAGAACGGGAACGTGCTCGGGCTTCACGTAGACGCGGATCTTGGGAGCGCTCTCGACGTACCGCCGCCATGCAGCGGCGACGTCCTCGCGCGAGACCGCTTCGAGACGGGCGCTGCGATCGAAGGCGCGCGCGGTCGATCCCTCCCACCAGAGCGCCTGCCCGGCTTCCTGCGCGACGTTCTCGGCACGGTAACCGTCGCGGGCGCGCGCGAGGAGGAGCTTCGCCTTCGCCGCTCGGAGCGTCCCCTCGTCGAGCCACGCGAGCTTGCCGAGCTTCGCGACGGCGTCGTCGAGGAGCCGCTCTGCGGTCTTCTTCCGCCGGTACGGCAGGCTCGCGGAGAAGAAGACGAGGCCTCCGCCGCGCCGGAGCGCGAGGCTCTGGATCCCCGCCTCGAGCGCCTTCTTGCGCTGCGAGACGATCTCGTCACGGACGGGATCGACGGCGAGGCCGGTCAGCATCGCGACGAGGACCTCGACCGCGGGCGCGTCGGGAGCGTCGGCCGCGGGGAGCGGGACGCCGACGAGCGCGACCTCGACCGGGGGGATGTCCTCCTTGAGGTCGAGCGCGCTCGGGAACTTGTGATGGAGCAGCTCGGGGATTTCGTCGGGGGCGGCACCTCCGGCCGGCAGCGGACCGAACGCCGCGCGGATCGTCTCGAGCGCCGCGGCGGCGTCGACAGGGCCGGCGACGACGACCTGCGCGTGGTTCGGGTGGTAATAGCGATCGTAGAAGGCGCGGCAGGTGTCGACGGTCGCGGCCTGCACGTCTTCTTTCGATCCGGAGGGATCGTAGGCGTAGGGGTGATCGCCGAGGAGCGCTTCCTGCGCCTTGACGAGCAGGCGCGCCACGGGATCGTTCTCGGTGCGCAGGCGCAGCTCCTCGACGACGATCCGCTTCTCGTTGTCGAGGTTCGCCTGCGAGAGGACGAGCCCGCGCATCCGGTCGGCCTCGCGCTTCAACACCTCGGCAAAGGCGGCGGGCGGCACCTCGGCGACGTAGACCGTTTCGTCCGGAGTCGTGTACGCGTTCTCGTCGCCGCCGACCGACGCGACGAAGCGCGAGTAGTCGCCGCGCGCGTAGGTCGCGGTCGCGCCGAACATGAGGTGCTCGAAGAGGTGCGCGAGACCGCGCTCCGCCTTCCCCTCGTTCGCCGCGCCGACGTGGTACCAGACCTGCGTCGCGACGAGTGGCATAGTCGGATCGGGAACGATCGTGACGACGAGGCCGTTTTCGAGGGTCGTCTCGACCGGATGGAGCCTCGGGGCCGCCGCGGCGGCCGCCGCGAGGAGAAGGGCTCCGATCATCGCAGCCCCGCGAGGGCCGCGTCGAGGCGCGGCGCGTTCCAGACGAAGCCGCTGCGCAGGAGCACGGCGGGCCTCACGAATGCGCCGCCGAGAAGCGTCTCCTCTCCCATCGCGCCGAAGAGGATACGCACGGCGGCGGCCGGGAGCGGCAGGCGCGCGGGGCGATGAAGGGCACGGCCGAGCGCCTCGGCGAAGACACGCTGCGGCACGGGCTCCGGCGCCACGAGGTTGACCGGGCCCGCAATCGCCGCATCGCCGACGACGTGATCGATCGCGCGCACGATGTCGTCGAGCTCGATCCACGAGAAGCCCTGGCGACCGCTTCCGATCGGGCCGCCGAGGCCGAGCCGGAACGCGGGGAGCATCTTGGCGAGCGCGCCGCCCTCTTCCGCCAGGATGATGCCGAAGCGCGTGACGGCGGTACGGATCCCGGCAGCCGGCGCCGGCGCCGTCTCCGCCTCCCACGCGCGCACGACCTCCGCGAGAAACCCCGCACCCGGCGGCGAGGACTCGTCCACCGGTGCCGCGCTGTCGCCGTAGTAACCGATCGCCGACGCCGAGACGAAGACCGCCGGCTTCGATGTCAGCGAAGCCAGCGTCCGCACCAGGAGGCGCGTCCCCTCGACGCGCGAATTCAGGATCGCCGCGCGCCGCCGCGCGGTCCAGCGTTTCGCGATCGACGCACCGGCGAGATGGACGACCGCATCGAGCCGCTCGAGCTTCGCGCCGTCGATCCGGCCCGCATCCGGATCCCACGCGACCTCGTTCGCCCCGGCGGCGGGACGGCGCACGAGCCGGACCACGGCATCGCCGCGAGCGGCGAAGAACGAGGCCAAAGCGGACCCGACCAGTCCGGAGGCCCCTGTGAGCGCCACACGCAAGTTCCTCATCCTCCTCGACATATCGTAACCGCGCTGCCCCGGGACGCGCGTGGCCGCGACCGCGGTGCATCGTCTACCATGCGCGGCCGATACGATCGCAGGGAGGCCCGCTCGTGCCCGATGCCGTCGAGACCGCGGCGAAGCCCGCTCCGACATCCACCGCCCCGACACCGCGCCTCAAGATCGGCGTCCCGAAGGAGCGCCATCCGGGCGAGCGCCGCGTCGCCTGCGTGCCGCGCGCCGCCGTGCGGCTCATCAAGCTCGGCTTCGACGTCCTCGTCGAGACCGGCGCGGGGGTCGAGTCCGCGTTCACCGACCAGGCCTACGAAGAAGTCGGCGCGACCGTCGTTCCCGACGCGTCGACGGTGTGGGCGAAGGCCGATCTCATCCTCAAGGTCCGCGCGCCCGAGCCGGACGAAATCGAGCGCCTGCGTGAAGGCGTCGGTCTCATCTCGTTCATCTGGCCGGCGCAGAACAAGGACCTCGTCGCGCAGCTCGCGCGCCGCAAGGCGACCGTCCTCGCGATGGACGCCGTGCCGCGCATCAGCCGCGCGCAGAAGCTCGACGCGCTCTCCGCGATGGCGAACGTCGCCGGGTACCGCGCGGTCATCGAGGCGTCTTCGTACTACGGCCGCTTCCTCGGCGGGCAGATCACGGCAGCCGGGCGGATCCGCCCCGCGACCGTTCTCATCGTCGGCGCAGGCGTCGCCGGGCTCGCGGCGGTCGGCACGGCGAAGTCGCTCGGCGCGATCGTCAAGGCGTTCGACACGCGCGAGGCGGTGAGAGAGCAGGTCGAGAGCCTCGGCGCCCAGTTCATCACCTTCCAGATGTCGGAGAAGGGCGAGGGCGAAGGCGGCTACGCGAAGCAGATGAGCGACGCCTTCCTCGCCGCCGAGCAGGAGTTCCTCGCCGGTCACGCGAAGGACGCCGACATCGTGATCACGACCGCGCTCATCCCCGGAAAGCCGGCGCCTCAGCTCATCACCTCGGGCGCCGTCGTCGCGATGAAGACCGGATCGGTCATCGTGGACCTCGCCGCCGAGCAGGGCGGTAACTGCGCCCTCACGGAACGCGACCGCGTCGTCGAGCGCTACGGCGTCACGATCATCGGCGCGACCGACCTCGCGAGCCGCCTCTCGCGCCAGGCGAGCGAGCTCTACGCCAACAACATCGTCAACCTGCTCGAGGACATGACCCACGAGGGGCGCTTCGAGATCGACCTCCACGATGAGGTCCAGCGCGGGATGATCGTCCTCAAGAGCGGCGAGCTGCTCTGGCCCCCGCCGAAGCAGGAGGTCCGCGCCGCAGCACCGCAGCCGAAGGCCGCCACGCCCGCCGCGACCGCGCACGCCCCGGCGGCGGCGAAGCCCAGCTCGCCGTGGGCGGGCCGCATCCTCGCCCTCGTCGCGGCGGTCCTGCTCGCGCTTCTCGGCCTCTACGCACCGGGCGATCTCATCCCCCACCTCACCGTCTTCCTCCTCGCGTGCGTCGTCGGATGGCACGTCGTCTGGAATGTGACGCCCGCGCTCCACACGCCGCTCATGTCGGTCACGAACGCGATCAGCGGGATCATCGTCATCGGCGGCATGCTGCTGACGGCGGGCCCCACGGTCGGGACCGGCAGCCTGCTCGCCGCGGTCGCGGTCCTCGTCGCCTCCATCAACATCGCGGGCGGGTTCCTCGTCACCTCGCGCATGCTCAAGATGTTCCGGAGGTAGACGATGACCGCCACGCTTCCGAACGTCGCCTACATCGTCGCCAGCTTCCTCTTCATCCTCAGCTTGAAGGGGCTCAGCCAGCCGGAGAGCAGCCGGCGCGGCAACATGCTCGGCAGCATCGGGATGCTGCTCGCGGTCGTCGTCACGCTCATGGCGCTCTACATCCCGGGAAGCGGCGCGCCTGCGCTCCCCTCACCGAGCACGGCTGCGCTCCTCGCCGCCGCGATCGGCGTGGGCTGCGTCATCGGCGCCGTCCTCGCGGCGCGCGTCGCGATGACGCAGATGCCCGAGCTCGTCGCGATCCTCCACAGCTTCGTCGGCCTCGCCGCCGTCCTCGTCGGCATCGTCACGAAGATGCGCGCCGGCGGCGAAGCCGCCGTCGCGACCGCGCACGAGCTCGAGATCGCGATCGGCGTCCTCGTCGGCGCGGTGACGTTCTCGGGCTCCATCGTCGCCTTCCTCAAGCTCAGAGGCAGCATCGGCGGGAAGCCGCTCCTCCTCCCCGGCCGGCATCTCCTCAACCTGGCGCTCGTGACCGGCTGCGTCCTCCTGACGGCGATGATGCTCACGACGCACGATCCGTCGAAGGCGATGATGCCGCTCCTCGGCATCACCGCGCTCGCGCTCCTCCTCGGCATCCACCTCGTGGCGGCGATCGGCGGCGGCGACATGCCCGTCGTCGTGTCGATGCTCAACAGCTACTCCGGGTGGGCCGCGGCCGCCGCCGGTTTCATGCTCTCGAACGACCTCCTGATCATCACCGGTGCGCTCGTCGGCGCCTCGGGCGCGATCCTCAGCTACATCATGTGCGTCGCGATGAACCGTTCGATCTGGAACGTCATCTTCGGCGGCTTCGGCGCCGAGGTTCATGCGCCTGCAGCGGCCGTCGCCGCCGGAACCGGCGGCACCGCTCATGAGACCAACGTACCGGACGTCGCCGAGCTGCTGACCAGCTCCAAGTCGGTCGTCATCGTTCCCGGATACGGCATGGCAGTGGCCCAGGCGCAGCACGCGGTCCGCCAGATCTCGGACGCGCTCGCCGAGAAGGGCGTCACCGTCCGCTACGCGATCCACCCGGTGGCAGGCCGCCTCCCGGGACACATGAACGTCCTCCTCGCCGAAGCCGGTGTCTCGTACGACATCGTCAAGGAGATGGACGAGATCAACGAGGACCTTCCCGAGACCGACGTCGTGCTCGTCATCGGCGCCAACGACATCGTGAACCCCGCGGCCTTGGACGATCCCGGCAGCCCGATCTACGGCATGCCGGTCCTCCAGGTCTGGAAGGCCGGCCGCGTCGTCATGCTCAAGCGCAGCCTCGCCGCCGGCTACGCCGGTATCGACAACCCCCTCTGCTACCGCGACAACACGCTCATGCTCTTCGGCGACGCCAAGCAGAGCGTGACGAAGCTCCTCGCCGCGGTGCAAGGCCAGAGTTGAGCCTCACGATCGTTGCGGCCGCTCCGCGCGACGTCCCGCTGATCCTCGCCTTCATCAAGGAGCTGGCCGAGTACGAGAAGCTCGCCCACGTCGTCGTCGCGACGGAGGACGACCTTGCCAAGACGCTCTTCGGCGACCACCCCGGCGCCGAGGTCGTGCTCGCGCACTGGAACGGCGAGCCCGCCGGCTTCGCGCTCTTCTTCCCCAACTACTCGACCTTCCTCGGCAAGCAGGGCCTCTACCTCGAGGACCTCTTCGTGCGCCCCTCCTACCGCGGCCACGGCATCGGCCGCGCGCTCCTCCGCACGCTGGCCCGCATCGCGCACCAGCGCGGCTACGGCCGCCTCGAATGGGCCGTCCTCGACTGGAACGAGCCCGCGATCGGCTTCTACAAGAAGCTGGGAGCGGAGCCGATGAGCGAGTGGACGGTGTTCCGGTTGGCGGGTGAGGCGCTCGAGGAGTTGGCGGAGTAGCGCATCACGGCCACGCTTTCTTGAGGAGCTCCTCGAGCGGTTCCGTCACGACGAAGCGCTTCCCCTCGACGTAGGTGGTCTTCCACCGCCGGTACTGGGACTCCAAGTAGATGGGCGCGTTCGGCAGCTGTCTCGTGACGCGATCGACGCTCATCCGCAGCGCGCTCCGCGAGACAGGGATGAAGCTGAGCGTCGAGGGGCTTTCCTCTTGGCCATGCAGGTTCTCAATATCCACGAAGATGACCTCGCCGAGCACCGGTTCGGGGTCGATCTTGACCACCACGAGCTCTGCGCCGCGGTACTTAGGGTCAGCCCTCAGAGCCCAACACTGTCCCACTTTGAACTCCGGGAGCGGTGAAGCAGGAAGCTTCGGAATGAGCGCGACGAGCATGGCCACGATGGCGACGTATCTGGTTGCGGCGATCACCGGCTGTCGAAGACCCGCGCCGAATTCTCCCAAAGAATGGCGCGCCGAGCGTCATCGGGAAGATCGAGCGCGAGAAAATCGATGACGTTCCTTCGCAGATCCTCGACGCCCGGGCTCGGCCAGTCGGATCCCCACAAACAACGACCGGCGAGGTCAGTAAGGCGCGGCACGTAGTCGAGCATCCGCTTCGGCGGTATTCCCGATAGGTCGAGCATGAAGTTGGGATGCCGCCGTACGAGGAACATCGCAGTGCGGCCGTGCAATGGACGCCCCGCGTGCGCGAGGATGACTTTCAGCTTCGGGAAGTCGACGCCGACGTCGTCGGCGGGCAACGGGTCCGCGTAGGTGTTGCGTGCGCCGGGAAAGATCGACGTCCCGGTGTGGATCATGACCGGCACCGAACGTTCCTGCGCGACACGCCAGACATCGCCGATGCCTGAGCCTTCGCCGCCGGTGCGATAGGCGTTCACCTGGAAAAGCTGGTGCGGTGGATGGATCTTGAGCGCGCGGATGCCGAGATCGAGCACGCGCTCGGTCTCGCCCGCGGGATCGTCAGTGAAGCGGGGGTTCACAGAGCCGAACGCGATGAGACGATCGGGCGCTTCGCCGCACCAGCGTGCGCACCAATCGTTGACCTCTGCTGTAAACCCCATGACGTCCGGCGCGACGTAGTTGATGATCGCCGCGCGCTCGATGCCGGAGCGGTCCATGTGCTCGAGAAACGCCTTGGGTTTCGCCATGAACGACGCGATGAGGCCGAGGTCGCCCCTGCCGTGCTCCATCGCCGCGGCGACCGAGGGAGGATGCATCTCCCACGGTTGAATGTGGACGTGGACATCACAGACGCGGTAGCCGTCGATCACGGCGTCACGCATCCCAACGGTAGAACCCCTGCCCCGACTTCTTGCCGAGCTTGCCCTCCGCCACCATCCGCCGCATGAGGTCGGGGACGCGGAACGCGTCGGACTTCAGCTCGCGATGGAGGTGCTCCGCGATCGCGAGGCGCACGTCGAGACCAACGAGATCGGTGAGGCGGAGCGGCCCCATGGGGTGGCGATAGCCGAGCGTCATCGCCTTGTCGATGTCCTCGGCGGTGCCGACCTCCTGCTCGAGCATCCGTATCGCCTCGAGACCGAGGAGGACGCCGAGGCGGCTCGTCGCGAAGCCGGGCGTATCGCGCACGACGATCGGGTCCTTTCCCATCTTGCGGCCGACCTCGACGGCGGAATTGACCGTGGCGTCGGAGGTCGGCTCCGCGCGCACGACTTCGAGGAGCGCCATGACGGGGACGGGATTGAAGAAGTGCATGCCGACGACGCGATCGGGGCGCTTCGTCGCGGCGGCGAGCTTGCCGATGGGAAGGGACGACGTGTTGCTCGCGAGGATCGCGCCCTTCGGTGCGGCCTTGTCCATCTCGCCGAAGATCTTCGTCTTGAGATCGAGCGACTCGGGCGCGGCCTCGACGACGAGGTCGGAGCCGTCGGCGCCTTCGGCGAGCGTTCCTGCCGGCGCGATGCGCTCGGCGATGCGGTCGCGCTCGGCCGTTTCGATCTTGCCCTTGTCGACGAGCGTTTGAAGCGCATCGCGGATTGCGTTCAGGCCGCGCGCCAGCGCTTGCGCGTCCGCATCCACGATCTTGACGTCGTAGCCGGCCGCCGCAGCGGCCTGCGCGATGCCGCGTCCCATCGTTCCGGCGCCGATGACGGCGATTGTCTTGATCTCCATCTGCGGAGTGTAACGTACGGCCCGGTGAAAGACCTCGGCGCCTTCCTCGCGCACCTTCTCCTGCTCGCCTTCGGCGTGGCGATGGTTCTGAGCGCCGGGCGGCTCGAAGCGGAAGGGCGCCTCGTCGAGGCCAAGCGCACCGCGAGGCGCGGTGGCTGGATGGCCGCGGTCGGTGCGCCGGTCGGTGCGGTCGGCGCGGCGACCTTGCCGGCCTACGGGGCGTTCGTCGCGATCGCACTTCTCGTCTCGGGATTCGCGGCGTGGCTCGCGGGGCTTTCCGGCAAGCCCCGTCCGACCGGATGGGCGGCGGCGGTCTTGCTCTTCGTGGGCGTCGTCGTCGCGATCGCGTCCGTGCGCTAGACTGCGGTCTTCGGCTCGAGGGTTCATTTCCATGAAGAAGATCCGTCAGATCGCCGTCATCGGCGCCGGCAACATGGGGAGCGGCATCGCCCAGAAGGCCGCGACCGAGGGATTCCCCGTCGTGCTCGTCGATCTCGACGACGCCAAGGTCACGCGAGGCCTCGGCATCATCGACGAGACGCTCAAGCAGGGAGTCGAGCGCAAGGTGTTCCGTCCCGACGACGCGAAGGCGATTCGCGAGCGGATCTCGGGCACGTCCGACTGGTCGCGTCTCGCCGACATCGATCTCGTGATCGAGGCGGTGTTCGAGGACCTCGAGGTGAAGCGCTCGGTCTTCACGCGGCTCGAGGAGGTGTGCCGGCCCGATGCGCTCCTCGCGACGAACACGTCGTCGTTCGCGGTGAGCGACCTCGCGCGCGGGATGAAGCATCCCGAGCGGATCCTCGGGCTCCACTACTTCTACCACCCCGCGAAGAACCGCCTCGTCGAGGTGATCGCCGGCGAGGCGACGTCGCCCGAGGCGTTCGACCTGGCGTGGACCGCGCAAGAGATGATGGGCAAGACGCCGATCCGCTCCGCCGACGCGTCGGGGTTCATCGTCAACCGGTTCTTCGTGCCGTGGCTCAACGAGGCCGTGCGCCTGCTCGAGGAAGGAGCCGGCGACATCCCGACGATCGAGGCGGCGGCGAAGACGACGTTCGGCGTCGGCATGGGCCCGTTCGAGCTGATGAACGTCACCGGCGTGCCGATCGCGCTTCACGCCGCGGAGACGCTGGGCCGCGCGTTCGGTCCTCTTTACGAGCCGGCCGCGCTGTTGAAGTCGCAGGTCGCGTCCGGGAAGCTGTGGGACCTTTCCGGGACGGCCGATCCTTCGAAAGCCGACGCCGTCTCCGCTCGCCTTCTCGCGGTGACGTTCCTCGTCGCGACGTCGCTCGTCGACGAGGAGGTCGGCACGATCGAGGACACCGACATCGGCGCGCGCGTCGGCCTCCGGTGGCCGCGCGGGCCGTTCGAGATGATCAACAAGTTCGGCATCATGGAGGCCGGCGATCTCGTCGGCCAGTTCGGGGGCGCGTGGGGGGTGGCCGTCCCCGGCATGCTCTCGCTCCAGTGGCGCTCGCGCACGCCGTTCACCTTCCAGCTCGTCAAGAGCGAGGTGAAGGACGGCGTCGCGACGCTGACCGTCAACCGGCCCGACGCGATGAACGCGCTCAACGAGAAGGTCGTGGCGCAGCTCCACGAGGCGTTCCAGGCGGCCGCTGCCGATCCGAAGGTCAAGGGCATCGTCATCGCGGGAGCCGGCAAGGCGTTCATCGCCGGCGCCGACATCCGCTTCTTCGTGCGCAACATGGAGTCGGGCGATCTCAAGCGCATCGTCGACTTCACGCGCGCCGGGCATGCGCTCCTCCATGACATCGACGCCTGTCCCAAGCCGGTCGTCGCGCGCCTCCATGGGCTCGCGCTCGGCGGCGGGCTCGAGCTGGCGTGCGCGTGCGACACCCTCATCGCGACGCCGCGGGCGAGCTTCGCGTTCCCCGAGACGGGGATCGGGATCTACCCCGGCCTCGGCGGGACGCAGCGCCCGACGCGGCGCATCGGGATCGGTCTCACGCGCTGGCTCGTCATGTCCGGCCACACGCTCACCGCGGACGAGGCGGCCGCGATCGGTTTCGTCGACGCCGTCGTCCCCCACGAGGAGCTCGACGCCGCCTGCCGCCAGGCGATCGTCCGCGGGGCTTCGCCTTCGCCGAAGGCGTCGCTGTCGGCGCGCCACCTCGCACTCGAGGCGTTCTTCGCCGGGAACGACGCCGAGACGCTCCGCCTCGGCAAGGCCGATACCGGCGGCGACGAGGCGCTCGGCAAGGCGATGAAGCGTGTCGGCTTCAAGGCGCCGATCGCCCTCCGCCTCGCCGGCAAGCTCATCGAGAGCGGGGCCTCGCTCCCGCTCGAGGACGGTCTCGCGCTCGAGCTCGCCCATCTCGAGGAGATCTTCTCGACCAAGGACGCGTACGAGGGACTGTCGACGCTGGGGAAGAAGGCGCCGGTCTTCCAGGGGCGTTAGTTGCTCGATCAACTCGTCGAGCTGCTCGCGCGGGCGTTCGACGCGCTCGGCCTCAACGGCACCCGCCTGCGGTGGAAGTGGAACCGGCGGCGGCGCGAGCTGGGCGAGTCCGGCCTCAAGGCCGAGATGGTCGTCCGCTCCACCCAGGTCGCCTACAAGATGTGCCCGTCGTGCCGAGCGCTCGTCCCGCGGCACGTGCGCCGCTGCACCGAGTGCGGGGCGACGCTCGCCGACGTGCGCGCGCCCGGGATCACCCGCGTCATCGAGAACTTGATCCCCGGAGCGACCGCGACGACCGCCGCGATCCTGCTCGCGAACACGCTGATGTTCGCCCTCTGTCTCCTCCGTCCCTTCACGGCCGACGGATACGACCCCGGCCCGCCGTTCACCCGGCTCTTGCGCTTCGACCTCCCGACGCTCGTTCTCTACGGCTCCGGCCTCAGCCCTCTGACGACTCAGTTTCACGAGTGGTGGCGGATCATCACGCCGGTCTTCCTCCACGGAGGCCTGCTCCACTTCCTGTTCAATTCCCTAGCGCTCGTCAGGCTCGGCCCGCTCGTCGAGGAGGAATTCGGGACCGAGCGCCTCGCGACCATCTACGTCGTGACCGGCATCGCCGGCAGCGCGATGAGCCAGCTCGTTCGCCCGGTCCAAACCGTCGGCGCTTCCGGCGCCCTGTGCGGCCTCCTCGGCCTTCTTCTGGTCCACGGCTGGCGCCTCGGCGGTGCCTACGGCTCGCGTCTCAAATCCGTGATGCTTCAGAACACGGTTCTCATGGTGGGCATGAGCTTCCTGCCCGGCATCGACTGGCTCAACCACCTCGGTGGATTCCTCGCGGGGTGCGCGCTCGCCTTGATCGTTCCGTCGGGCTCGTTCCGCAGCCGCGCGACGGAAGGCGTCTGGATCATTCTCGCGTGGCTCTCGATCGCCGCAGTGCTCGCGTCGTTTTACTTCATGTCGAAGCTCGGGGTGCGGGACGTCGGGCTTCTGCCCCCTCGCTTTTTCCATTGAGGCCGCTCCGGATCGGCCTCGCGGGGCTCGGGATCCACGGCCGCCGCTACGCCGATCACCTGCTCGCCGGCGACGTTCCGGGCGCCGCGCTCGGCGCCGTCTCCAGGAGCGACCGCCGCGAGGGATCGCTCTTCGCGCTCCAGAACGCCGTCGCCTTCGCGCACGACCCGCACGAGCTGGCGACTCTTCCGGGGCTCGACGCGGTCGCGATCGCCCTCCCGCCCGACCTGCATCCGCCGGTGGCGATCGCGTGCCTCGAGGCGGGCCGTCCGGTCCTCGTCGAGAAGCCGCTGGCGCCCGATGCCGCCTCGGCCGAGCGCATCGCCCTCGCCGCGGAGCGGACGGGAACGCCGCTCATGGTCGCGCACACGCTGCGCTTCGATCCGCTGATCGCCGCCGTGCGCGACGAAGCACGCCGGATCGGCCGCCTCCGCATGCTCGCCCTCAGCCAGCGCTTCGAGCCGGCGGGACGCTCGTGGATCGACACACCGGGGAGGGGCGGAACGATCCTCAACACCGCCGTTCATTCGTTCGACCTCCTGCGGTTCCTGACCGGCGCGGAGATCGTCTCGGTCACGGGCGCGTCACGGCGCGTCGTGACCCGGGACACCGAGGACGAGCTCGCCGCCGTCGTCACGCTCGAGCCCGGCGGCCTCCTCGCGACCGTCGACAATGCACGCACCACCGGCGGCAGGAGCGGCCGGATCGAGATCGTGGGCGAGCAGGCGCAAGTCCGCGCCGACTTCGTCCACCGGGAACTGGCCCGCATCGAGGGCCGGACGGTCCTGCCGCTCGGGGTCTGGCCTCCGGTCCCGACGGTGGCCGCGATGCTCGCCGCGTTCGTGCGCTGTCTGCGGGAGGACGCGCCGATGCCCGTGACCGCCCGGGACGGCGCCGCCGCAGTGCGCGCGTGCGATCTCGCGTATGCTTCGATTCCCGCCCGGATTGGGCGGGATTGATCTTGACGGTCCTTCGCGGCGGGGTGGATCATCTCAGACCACCAAGCGGATGAGACGCTCCGCTATCGTCTGAGGAGAACGCGCTATGGCCGCAATTGGAGAGCGTCCGATGACCGATCACAACCCGTTCCACATCGCTCAGCGCCAGCTCGACGAGGCGGCAAGGATCCTGAAGCTGGATCCCGCGATCCACGAGTTCTTGCGCTGGCCGGTGCGCGAGATGCACGTTACGCTGCCGGTCAAGATGGACGACGGCACCACGAAGGTGTTCCACGGGTTCCGCGTCCAGTACAACGACTCGCGCGGCCCAACGAAGGGCGGGATCCGGTTCCACCCGGACGAGACGGTCGACACGGTCCGCGCGCTCGCGGCCTGGATGACGTGGAAGACCTCCGTCGTCGACATCCCGCTCGGCGGCGGCAAGGGCGGCATCATTTGCAACCCGAAGGAGATGTCCCCGGCCGAGCTCGAGCGGCTCTCGCGCGCCTACGTCCGGCAGATCGGGCGGATGATCGGCCTGTTCGAGGACGTTCCCGCGCCCGACGTCTACACGACGCCGCAGATCATGGCGTGGATGATGGACGAGTACTCGTTCATGAAGGGCCACAACGAGTTCGGCGTCATCACCGGCAAGCCGCTCGCCCTCGGCGGCTCGAAGGGCCGCGGCGACGCGACGGCGCGCGGCGGCATCTTCTGCGTCCGTGAGGCTGCGAAGGCGCTCAAGATCGAGCTCAAGGGCGCGAGCGCGGCGATCCAGGGCTACGGCAACGCGGGCTCGTTCGCGCACAAGCTCGGCCAGGAGATGCTCGGCCTCAAGATCGTCGCCGTCTCCGACTCGCGCGGCGGCATCGTCAACATGGACGGCCTCGACGCGACCGAGGTCCAGAAGTTCAAGGAGCAGACCGGCTCCGTCGTCGGCTTCCCCGGCAGCAAGCCGATCACGAACGAGGCCCTTCTCGAGCTGAACGTGACGGTCCTGTTCCCTTCCGCCCTCGAGAACGTCATCACGTCCGAGAACGCCGGCCGCATCAAGGCCAAGATCCAGGCCGAGCTGGCGAACGGACCGACGACCCCGGAAGCGGACGTCATCCTGCACGCCGCGAACGTCTACGTGATCCCCGACTTCCTCTGCAACGCCGGTGGCGTGACCGTCTCCTACTTCGAGATGGTGCAGAACGCCTACCAGTACTACTGGGAGGAAGGCGAGGTGCACAAGCGCCTCGACACCAAGATGACCGCCGCGTTCCACGCCGTCCACGACATGGCGCGCCGGTACAACGTCCACAACCGGCTCGCGGCGTACCTCGTCTCGGTGAGCCGGGTGGCGGAGGCGGTGAGGTTGAGGGGCTGGGCCTGATCGTCCCGGTTACTTCGTCTTGGCTTTGTGCTTCTTGGGGGCCGGAGATCTCTTCGGCCCCTTTTTCTGTGCCCGCCGCTTTACCATCTTCGGTTTGGACTTCTTCTTCGCCGACTTCGACCGATGTGTTTTCGCCTTGGCAGCGTGGAATTTCTTTCCCTCGACCACGAGGAGTCGCGGACTATCGAGGGCCTCTGCCATCGCCGCCGCACATGCGGGACAATAGTCTGACACCATGTCGCGCATCCGGCAGCGACCCATCGGCCGGTAGAAGTCGGCGCCGCGCTGGTCGGCATTCCCGAGGCACGACTTGGTGTGGTCCTCGACGCTCGTGAATTCGCAACCCCAGAACGCCCCGAGCGAGAGAAGCTGATCGTCCGGCGGATCGGGATCGCCGTAAAGCTGAACGACCTTGAAGTCATTCTTCGGGTTGTTGTCGATGAAATCCGACCGTGCTGCGATGGCGCGCCAAGGTTCGGTCTTGGCCGCGCGGTCCTCCTTCGTCGCCAAGTTCGGGATCGGCGTGACCTTGTCGTAGGCGTCGCAGCAGATGTACTCGTCGGCAAGGCCCGCGACGACATGTCCCATCTCGTGCGCCGCCGTGACGAGGAACCGATGGACGCTCTCCTTGTGCGATTTCGAGCATGCGACGATTCGTTGGTCGCGCCACGCGTGCGCTGTATCGAGATTCAAGTTGCAAATGACGACGACGAGATCGATATGGGTCCATGGCGCGATCTTGCCCGCGACGTCCATAACAATCTGCGGGTACGGCGTCCCGATGACGTACCGAGTTTTCGTGTCAGTCTTGAAATAGAAGTAGGTGTTCCGCTTTCCGACGCCCGTCGGCGTCTCGTCGGTGATTCCGGACTCATCGGAAACGACCGTGATCTTGTGAAAGCTGAGAGTACTTGCTCGGCTGCGAAACGGCTGCATGTCACGCAAGCCGTGTACGAGCGCGTTGGCCAGCGTGTCGAATTCGCGGAGGTCTTGGTTCGTGTGGAATCCGTCCCCCATGATCACGACGTCGAATGACGACTTCGGCTTCCGACCTGGGTCGAGCGACTGGACGTTCTTGACGTGGCCATGCGGCGCAGGAGTGCCGATCGTGACGGCGAGCGCCGGCGGCGGAGTATTTGGCCTGAATTCGAGCGGAACGAGGCCCGGCATCACGCCAAGGCCGCCGAGTACGATCGGGGGAGGCGCCGCCGGAGGCGGCCCAGCGCCGTATTCGAGGTGACCGAACATGACGGGGGTTCTCTGAACGAACTTCGCAAGGACACCGCCGCCCCTAACCAGGGCTCGGAAGAGCAGCACGAATCGGCCACCGGGAGGAACCGGAATGTAGAGCTTCCGGAATTCGCTCGCGACAGGGCCATACCACCTCTGCAGGGCGTCCGGCATATCGTCACGCGGTGACTCGTGGTAGATGGCGTCGCGCGGGCTGAAGCCATAGCTGGCGATCACGTTGCCAGCGACGTCGATGACCGCTGCCACGAGCTCCTTCACGCCTGCGGACAGCGCGGCCAAGTTCGCATCCGTGACCCGTGGAGATCGCGGCTGCACTCCGCCCGGTGCCCGTTCCGCTCGTGCCGCCGCCAAGAGACTGAACGCGGGATCGCCTTCACTCACCAAGAGCGCGAGAATCGGATTGGAAGCCATGTCACTGACCCTCCCACGGAGGTCGGGACAAAGGAAAACGATCGCGATACGAGAGCGAGACGAGGTTGTACGCGCAGAGAAAATCCGGCACGGTCGTGAGGTCGGAACCGCCGTTGGCATAACCGATCGACATCGGGCAAAGGGAGCATCGCGCGAGGTACCGGCACTCGGCACACTTTCCGTAGGTCGAACGTTTCGACTGCTTGTCGTGAAAGAGACCCGCGGCACGAACCGCGTCGGGGAACATCGGGAGCCGCTGGGAAACTTCGGGCGTCCGGACATCGCCGAGGCGCAGCGGGGCCAATCGCTCGCGAAGTCCGGGGGACGGAAACGACTGATACGACTCCGCGAACATGAGACAGCCGTTCGTCTGACCGTCGACGTCGACCGCGAGCCGCTCGCCGCGCATCACGCCGCACATGGTGATCCGCTTGGGCCGCGGAACGCGCCTGGCCCGACCGGACTTCCGAAAGGCGACCAGAGGCACGCGGCCGGTTCTCGCGTAGTGCCTCACCGAAGCACGGAAGACACGTCGGAACTGGGCGCGAAGATCCTCGATCATTTCCGGCTTGAAGTACGGATCGGGCGTCACCTTCGCCGAGACGCCCAGCTCCGGCACGTCCTTCGCGAGAAAGTACTCGACCGAATCGGCGAACCAAGGAATCGTCCGTGGCACGAGAGTCATCGCGATGCTCACGTGATCCTCGTACCAGGGTCCGGCGCGCTCGCGCATCTCGTCGAGGAGCGCGTCCAGGACTCGATGCGTTCCCTTCCCGCGAAAGATCTGCATCTGCGGCACACCGTCGAAGCTGAGCTGGACGTCGAACGCGTTGGAGCTCAGAAACTCGATCGCCTCGGATGTCATCGACATGCCGTTGGTCAGAAGGGACAGTTGCACGCGCTGGGTGGGTTTGCGCCGCGCCTTCAGGTAGTCGACGGCACGCCGAATCGTGTCGAACTCGAGCATCGGCTCGCCGCCGAAGAACACGATTTGGACGCGAGGCTCGGACGACCCGAGTGCGAGGTCGAGCGCCGCCTGTGCGGTCTCCCATTCCATGCTCTTGGCCTTCTTGTCGTCCTGGAAGCAATACCCACACTTCAGGTCGCAGCGCGACGTGAGAATCACGTCGACCGTTTTCACGCGCGAAATGCTGGGGTGCGGACCCTGCATCGGCGTTGCCGTATCAGTCCTTGATCGGCGGCGGACAGTCTCCGCCGACCCAGCGCATCGGACCGCCGAGAGAGTCACCCGACTTGTTTGATTCGAGCTGTTTCGAAACCCCCTTGAGCATTGCCGCTGCTTCCTTCAACACTCTCTTCAGATGCTTGGCCTTCTTCTTCGACGCGGATGACCCGCTGCGTCTCGTGGTGCCAGGCCGCGCGGCTTTCTTCTTCGCTTGTTTCTCCATGACAGTCCTCCATGGCCCAAGCGGGCCACACACCCGGCCGCGCAGAAGCGCGGATTCGGTTGAAAAACCTCTTAACGGTGGTAGCGAATCCTTGGTCGATGCGAACGACGTCAGAAGGTTCCTGGCGGCGCCTCGAGGATCCAGACGTCCCCACGCGTCTCGGAGATCATGCTCACGAGCATACGCCCGTTGCGATCCAAATCGAAGAGGGCGCTCGATGGATCTGTACCCGTCAGGGGTGGCGAGAGGGCTGCCGCGCGTCCAGTGCCAAGGTCGACCCTGCGAACGTCGAACGTCGAGCCACCCCAGACGCCGGACGCGAAGAGCCCGGAGGGCGGGGCGAGCCAGCGCAGCCGCTGGGCGTCCGCACCGTGGGTGACCCTGCGCAGAGCTCTTCCGTCGATCTGCACGACGAAGATTTCACCGATCCCGTCGATTTTCCGCACGAACGAGATCGACCGTCCGTCGGGCGACCATTCGGGTGATGAGTCGAAGTCGGGGCCGGATGTGACGCGGCTTGCCGTACCGATCGCCCGCCCTTCTGCCACCGCTTCGACCCAGATGTGCGGAGTTCCCCCGCGCTCCGAGACGAACGCGAGCTTGGCACCGTCCGGCGACCACGCGGGCTGGATGTCCGCAGCCGGGTCATCCGTGAAGCGAATGGCCTCTCCGCCGCGCGACGACATCAGCCAAATGTCGCGCTGGCCGTCGACGATCCTCCAGAACGCAAGCCATCGCCCATCGGGCGAGACGCGCGGAAGCGCGGCGTTCCATTCGGTCAGCCGCTCGACGGGACCGGTCGGCTTCCCATCGGCGATCGATTGAGCGGCAAGGCCCATGACACCGCCCCAACGGCCTGAGCAGAAATAAACGCGAGTGCCATCGGGAGCGATCGCGGGTGCGGTTTCATACGCGGGAGAGCTCAGCCGGACTTGCGAGCCGGTAATCATGTTACGCAGTCCGACGTCTGCGTCGCTGTTGAAGCTCGTGAAAGCCATGCGCCTTCCGGCACGGTCGATCGTGGGAGTCGTTTCGGGTCCGGTGCCGTAGGTCAGTCTCTCCGGGGAACCGCCGTTCGCGGAAACACGCCAGAGCGCAAGCGTGCCGTCGCGCATCGATCCGAAGTAAACGTGCGTTCCGTCGGAGGAGAACGCAGGACGTGTGTCGGCCACGACGCCATCTGTCAATTGGCGCGCCGTGTGCGCCGTCGGGTCCGCGATCCAGATGTGCGCGGAATCGGCGAACACGATCCTCGTGGCGTCTGGCGACCATGCAGGGTCAAATTGCCCCCATTGCCCGACGCCATCCTTGGTGAGCGGACTGGCCGCCTCCGGCGCCGCGACCGGCGCGAGGTAGATGCGCGGGTCGCCGTTCGCGGGCGTCCGCATGAACGCGATCCTTCTTCCGTCGGGTGAGACCGCCGGTCCGTCGGCATCAGGGACGACGAGGGTTGGCGACCCCCCGAGCGCTGGGACTTTCCACACGGCGTCACGTCCGCCGCGATCAGAGACGAAAGCCAGAGCGGAGCCGTCCGGAAACCATGTTGGGCGTCGGTCGGCGGCGGGATCGCCGGTGAGACGCAGCGGGTTACCACCGTGGGCATCGATGAGCCAAATGTGTGAGCCGCCGCCCTCGTCCGAGGCGTAGGCGATGAGCGTTCCGTCGGGCGAGATCGCCGGATCGTGCTCCGTCCCCGGCGCTGACGTGATCTGGCGCGGCGTCCCGAGAACCACGGGCGCAGGGTCGCCACGATGCCACGCGATCCACGCCGCCACCGCGAGCGCCAGCGCTCCACTGGACGCCAAGATCACGGTCCATGACGCCCGTCGACGCGAACCGAATTCCTCCTCGGGATCGAAATCACCCGATGCTCGGCGCCGCTTCAGGGCCCGCACGTCGGCGAGCATGTCTCGGGCGTCCTGGTAGCGCTCTTCCGGACGCCTTGCGATCGCTTTGCGGATGATCCGCTCGAGCGCACGAGGCACCGCGTAGTTGAGCCGTCCGATCGCGACCGGCTCCTTGCGCTGGACCGCTTGATAGACGTCCCACTGCGGCGTCGGCGAGAAGGCCGCCTTGGCCGTGCACATCTCGTAGAGAATCACTCCTAACGCGAAGATGTCGGTGCGCGGGTCCGGCTCCGCGCCGAGGAGCTGCTCGGGCGACATGTACGCGATGGTGCCGACGATCTTTCCTTCCTTCGTGAGCTGCGAGCTGTTCGTCGATTGCTGGCTCGCCTCCCCCTCCGCGCTGAAAAACCGAGCTAGCCCAAAGTCGGTTAGCCGAGCCCGGCCATCCTTGCCGATAAGAACGTTGCCGGGCTTGATGTCGCGATGCAGGACGCCCTTCGCGTGCGCCGCTCGCAGCGCGTCGGTGAGATCCTCGGCGTGCACGATGATCTCGTCGACCGGAAGCGGCTCGCCGCCGGACAACACATCCGTCAGCGTGGCGCCGTCGACCCACTCCATCGCGATCCATGGCAGGTCGCGCTCTTCGAAGACCTCGAAGACGGGGACGATCGTCGGATGCGTAATGCGAGACGCCGCCTTCGACTCGCGGAGGAACCGATGACGGCTGACCGGGTCGGAAGCGAGGTGCGGCCACGGGCACTTGAGCGCCGCGTCCCTGCCGAGCCGGACGTCACGCGCGTGGAAAACGATTCCCATCCCGCCGGAGCCGATCTCCGACAGGACCTCGTAGTGCTGGACGCGATCGCCCGGCCGAGGGAGCCGGGGGTCGTTCCCGCCGTCAGCGGTCAGATGAGAGACCTCCTGCAGCCGATCCTACTCCAGCCAGCACATCGCTTCCCCCGCCTCGCCGTCCATCGCGAGCCGGAGGACGCGCCCGGGCGCCGCGTCCGCGGTGTGGACGACGTGGAGGCCGCGCGCGAGATCGGCGTCTTGCGGCGACACCGAGGCGAGCGCGTTCGGCGCGTCGAGGAAGAAGCTCTCGCGCAGCGTGTCGGCGCCTTCGTCCGGGTGGAGGGCGAGGTAGTAGATCCCGTCCTCGACAAGGTCCTGGAAGAAGTGCGTGCCGTACGAGACCTCGGGCACGTACTCGCCCTTTCGGTGGGCGATCTCGATGAGCACGGCGCAGTGGTTGATGTCGGCGTAGTGGACGCGGACGCCGAGCTGGGGATCGTTCGTGCCCCATCGCCCGGGGCCCATGAGGAGAAACGTCCGTCCCTCGAGCGCATCGTTGACGCGCGCCACGGCGCGGCCGATCGCCGCGCGCTTCTCGAAGCCGGCGGCATCGTAGGCGCGCGGATCGACGTAGACGACGGTGTCGATGCGGGGGACCTCGCCCGAGCGGACGAGGCCGCGCGACGAGAAGACGACGCGCTCGCGCGGGATCCCGCGCGGGAGCCGGGCCTCCTCCTCGGCGACCTGGACGAGCGGCCGGCACTGGAGGAGGTAGAAGCGGTCCTCGACCTGCGCGAACTCGACGTTGACCGGCGTGCCGTACGCGTCTTCCAGGCGGCGCATGCGGTCGCGCATGATCGCGGCGAACCGCGTCCGCGCGAGCAGGCGGTCGAAGGTCAGGCAAATGCGCGACGCCGGCGTGCCCGCGAGGCTGCCGGTCGGCTCGACGAGCCCGTCCTCGGTGCGGATCGACGCGACCTGGTCGAGGCCCGGCGGCTCCGCGCCCTCCTCGAGGACGCTCGTCAGCGGCACGGTCGTGAAGCGATCCGCGGCGAGGTCGATGACGTCGACCATCCGCTGCGCGTAGCGCGCCTGGCGCTCCGGTGTGACCTCCGGCCGGAGCATCGGCGCTCCGAGCGCGACGAGACGCGAGTAGTCGTTGCCGGTGCGGTCGACGGCGCGAGTGCCGAGGCCGTAGACGACCCGCGCGAGCCCGTCCTCGGACTTCAGGCGCGGCGACCAGCGGTACTCGTTCCGCGAGAAGCCCACACCGGCGACGTCGGGGAAGAAGTAGCGGCCGTGCGGCCGCCCGACGACCTTTTGGATCAGGATCGCCATGTCCTCGTTGTAGTCGATGAGGTTGTGGCGGCGGCGATAGCTGAGCGGGTTCGGCGCGAGGGTGGACGCGAAGACCTCGGCAACGGCCGCGAGGAGCGCTTTCAACCGCTCGGTCCGCGTCCCCTGGTTCCCGAGGAAGACACTCGCGTACATCCCCGAGAACGCCGCGCCGAACCGGTCTTCCAGGAGGCTCGAGCTGCGCACGATGAGCGGATGGTGGCCGACGGTCTCGAGGACGCGATCGAGGCGCTGGACCAGCTCTTCGGGAAACTCCGCGTTCTGGAAGATCTGCCGGATGAGCGGGTACTCGTTCCTGATCTCCTCCGTCGGCTTGTACTTCTGGCTCTGCCACTCGTCCAGCCGGTTCATGCGGATCACCGTCTCGATGAGATCGGACCGGACGAACCACGACTCGGGCAGGTGGACCTGGGCGATCGGATCCCGGCCGTGCTCCTCCCGCTCGCCCTGGAGGATGCGATAGCCGAGGTACAGTCCGGCGGCCTTGCCGCCGATGCGCCCTTGCCCCTTCGAAGACCCGATAATGCGATCGAGGATCCACTCGAAATCGGTCACGCGGAGGTAGTTCTTCGCGACACCGATGAATTCGAGCTGGTCGCTGATGAAGTTGCGGATCAGGGCGACGCGGAGCTGGGTCGTGCGCGCCGGCGCCAGGCGCTCGTCGCCGCGCGGCAGGCGGCAGAACCGCCGCAGCGCCTCGGCGAGGACCTCGAACGACACGCCAGGGAGGTTCGCGATCGTCTCCAGGCTCTCGGCTTCGTCGCGCCGGCGGACGCCGTCGACGACCTGCTGCACGCGCTCCGGGGTCAGGAGCGCCGCCGCATGCTGGAGAACCGTGTCCCTGACGGCGACGCGCTCGCCCGCGCTCCACGGGGCCGCGCCCGGCCGGTTCGGGTTGTCGTCGGCCGGGGCGGCCGCGCCCTCCCCCGCCTCCGCCCGAGCCTCGCCGTAGACGGCGTCGATCGAGATCAGCCCCTCGCTGTGGAGGACGATGAGGAGCTGGCGCGCGATCCGTTCGGCCAGCTCCGGCCAGAGCGAGAGCGCCTCGCGCAGCGTCGCCTCGGTATCGGGCCGCACGTCCTTGGGGATCATCGCGCCGACGCCTTCACGCGCGCCCGCAGATCCCGGATCGCAGGATCGCCGGGATCGAGGAACGCCGCCGCGTCCAGGTGGACGGCGGCCTCTGCCGGCCGCCCGGCCTCGATCAGGAGACCGCCGAGATTCGCCTGTGCCGCGGCCCAGGTCGGCCGGAGCCGCACGGCGTCGGCGAGCTCGGAGAGCGCGTCGTCGACCCTTCCCTCGCGGGCGTATCCGGTCCCCAGGGCCATCGCATACGAGCCCTGATCGGGAAGGATCCGCCGCGCCTCCCTGAACTCCGCGACGGCGCCTTCGACATCGCCGCTCTCACGAAGGAGGACGCCGAGCTCCAGGCGCGAGTCGCCGTGCTGCGGCGCCTCGGCGACCACGCGGCGGAGGGTCGCGATCGCCTCGTCGTCGCGGCGCAGGCGCGCAAGGCAGCTCGCCTCGCGCCGGAGCCCGTAGACGGTGAACGGTCCGATCGGGTGCGCGCGGCGATAGTCGCGGTAGGCCGCGAGCGCGTCGGCCCATCGTCCGTTGATGAAGAGCGCGTCGGCCTCGAAGAGACCGGCGTCGGACAGAACCGGGTCGAGGGCGACGGCGCGGGCCCGGGCCGTCTCCCGTTCTGCGCTGCGGCCGGCGCGCGCTTCGGCCAGCGAGAGCGCGTACCAGGCCGCCGCGTCGTCGGGAAGCGCCTGCACGCGTGCCTCCGCCTCCCGTGCGTACACCGCGGCGCGCTGGGTCGCGGCGTCGACGTCGCCCTCGAGGGCGTCGGTCATCGCGCGGCCGAGCCAGCGGCACGAGGGCGGAAGGAAGCCCCCGAACGTCGAGTACGATACGGTCGCCAGATCGGCGCGGAGGCGCTTGGCCCGGAGGCGCGCCACGAGCGACGCCGGGTCGATCCACGGCGCCTCGGTCACCTCCTGCGTCGTGGCCGAGCGGGTCGTGAGGAAATCGAGGTCGACGTCCAGGAGCACCGGCTCGTCGAAGACCGGAAGATCGGCCAGCTCGCAGATGGTCGTGTCGACGCCCAAGATCGTGCCCCGGATCACGCGCCCCTCGCGGTGGAGGGAGTGCGCCTCGTCGAGGGTCACCTTCTGCATCTTCCGGAGGACGAGCCCCTGGACGAGCGCTTCGGCGGCCCCCGCATCGGGAAGGGTCCCGTCGGGAACGACCCAGACGTAGGAGCGCATGACGCCGAGGCGCGCGGCGGGATAGAGGAAGTTCCAGATGGCGAACCGCTGATGGGTCGTGCCGTCGAGCACGTACGGGTGGAGCTCGAGGTGGGGCAGCTCGTCCGGGTCGGCGGCGGCGATCCGCGCGATCGTCGCGTCCGGGAGCCAGTCGAGATCGGCGTGCCCGTCCAGATGGACGACGATGCGGCCCTGCGCGCCGGCGCGCCTCCAGGCGATGAGCGACGATGAGTGGTTCTCGTAGAGGTGGACCTGCGACAGCGGCTCGATCCCGATCTTCGAGCCCGCCGTCGATCGCTCCGGTGCGCGCCCGCCCGTTCCGCACGCGAGCGGCAAGACGACGGCGCCGGCTGTGATCAGACGATGGAGGCGCAAGCGCGTCGAATATACCGGGACCCTCACGCTCCGCCCACCGTCTCGAACGGATCTCGAAGCCCTTTCAGGTCCGGTGCGGGCGAGAGGGATTTCGCGAAGACGGCGACCTTGAACGCCGTTCCCATCCCCCCGGGATGCAGGAGCTGCTTCGCCTGGAGGCGGCGCTTCGTCGCGGCGAGCGACCCGGAGTCGTCGTCGAGCCCTTCCAGGATCCCGTTCGCGATCAGGAAGCGGTCCTGCGTCGTCATCCGAAGCAGGGCGAAGCCGAGCGCGCGCGCCTCGTCGGTGAGGTGCGTGAGGTTGACGTGGGCGGTCAGATCCTGCTCGCCGACGTGATCGAGGTAATCCTCGGTGACCGCGTGACGGCGATAGGCGAGCAGGGTGCCGCGCCTGTGAGCGGGCGCCCGCAGCAGTTCCGCCTCGTGCCCGTAGTCGACGACGACGAGGAATCCGCGCTCGATCGCCTCGGACAGGGATGCGAGGAGACCGGGAAGCGCGAGGCACACCTCGGCCTCGTCGCCGTCCTCCGGGGCGGAACCGTAACGCGACGCCGCAGCCACGAGCTCGGCGTCCGCCTCGCGCTCGGCCTCGACGAGCCGGTCGCCCTCGATCGCGACGCGCACCTCGACGAGCGCTTCCCCGCGCCGCCGGACGCGATGGACCGGCAGGGCGTCGAACAGCTCGACGGCGACGACGACGCCCGCACCGCCACGGCGTGCGAGGTGAGCGCCGACGCGAGCGCTCGGGACCGCCGCCGCGGCCGCCGCCCGCATCCCGGGACTTGCGTCGACGAGATCGGCGGCGACACGCGACGCGACCGCGGGGAGCGCTTCCAGGACGTCCCGCGCGAGCATCCCCCGCCCGGCGCCGTACTCGACGTAGCGGAACGGCTCCGGCCGGCCGAGCGCGTCGTCCATCTCGGTGACGAGACGCGCGAGCGCCTCGCCGAACGCCGGACCGACGTCGCTCGCGGTGAAGAAGTCTCCTCCCCTCCCCAGCCGCTCCGGTCCGCGCGCGTAGTAACCCGCGTCGGGATCGTGGAGGGCGATCTCCATGAACCGAGCGAAGGAGACCGATCCTTCGGCGCGGATCTCGCCGGCGAGGCGCCGCAGCAGCTCGGGATGTCCGGCGGAGGAGTCCGCCATCGGCGAGACTAGGCGGCGGTCGACGACGACGCCGCGAGCTCGGCGGCGCTCTTGACCCCGCGCTCGATCTTGCGCCGGATCTCGAGGACGCCCTCGATGAGCGCTTCGGGGCGCGGCGGGCAGCCGCTGATGTAGACGTCGACCGGGATGATCTCGTCGACGCCCTGCACGACGGCGTACGACCGGTACATCCCGCCGCTGCTCGCGCAGGCGCCCATCGCGATGACCCATCGCGGCACCGGCATCTGCTCGTAGATGCGGCGCAGGAACGGCGCCATCTTCTTCGTGACCGTCCCCGACACGACCATGAGGTCGGACTGGCGCGGGGAGAACCGGAGCGCCTCGGCGCCGAACCGGGCGAGGTCGTAGCGCGGGCCGACGGTCGCCATGAGCTCGATCGCACAGCACGCGAGCCCCATCGGCATCGGCCAGAGCGAGTTCTTCCGCCCCCAGTTGACGAAGTCCTCGACGCGCGTCGTGTAGGCGGTCTCGCGCGCGTCCCCTTCCGGATAGCGCTCGTGGAGGACGAGGAGATCTTTGGGGTCGGCCATCGGCGTCATCCTATCAAATCGGCGGGTTCTTGACGCCCCCCGACGGGCGGCGATAGAGTTCCGCGCCCAACGCAATTTCCCGCCACGAGACTCGCGAGGAGACCGCGCGTGCCCACCTTCGACCTGACGGTGATCGGAAGCGGACCCGGGGGTTACGTCGCCGCGATCCGCGCTGCCCAGCTCGGGATGAAGACGGCGGTCGTCGAGATGGCGCCGGTGCTCGGCGGAACCTGCTTGATCTGGGGATGCATCCCGACCAAAGCCCTCCTGCACGCTGCCGAGGTCCTGGAGACGTCCCGGCACGCCGGCGTGTTCGGCGTCAAGCTCGCGCCGGGCGAGCTCGATGTCGACGGCGTGCAGAAGTACAAGGACAAGATGGTGACCGTGAACGCGAAGGGGGTCGAGTACCTCTTCAAGAAGAACAACGTCACGGTCGTCCGCGGACGCGGAAGCCTCGCCGGGCCCGGCAAGGTCTCGGTCGCCGCCGACGACGGCGCGAAGCAGACGATCGACACGAAGTTCACGGTCGTCGCCACCGGCTCGGTGATCCGCGGGCTTCCCGGGATCGAGTTCGACGGCAAGCGGATCATCAACTCCGATCACGCGCTCGGCTTGAAGACGATCCCCAAGTCGATGATCGTGCTCGGCGCGGGAGCGGTCGGCGTCGAGTTCGCGTCGATCTACGCGACGTTCGGGACGAAGGTCACGGTCGTCGAGCTGCTCCCCCGCCTCATCCCGATCGAGGACGCGGCGCTCGGGGCCGAGCTCGAGAAGGCGTTCAAGAAGCGAGGGCTCGGCGTCCACACCGGGACGAAGGTCGAGAAGGTCGCCGTCGCGGGCGACGGCGTCAAGGTGACGGCCTCGAAGGACGGCACGCCGATCGAGCTCGAAGCGGAGGTCCTCCTCGTGGCGGTCGGCCGCAGGCCGCTCACCGAGAACATCGGGCTCGAAGCGGCCGGCGTGAAGGTCGACCGCGGCTTCGTCGAGGTCGACGGGCTCATGCGCACCGGCGTGCCCGGCGTGTACGCGATCGGCGACATCGTCAAGACGCAGGCGCTCGCCCATGTCGCTTCGCACGAGGGGATCGTCGCCGTCGAGGACGCGGCCGGCAAGAACCCGCACCCGATCGACTACGACAAGGTGCCGTCGTGCACGTACTGCGATCCCGAGGTCGCGTCGGTCGGTCTCACCGAAGAGGCGGCGCGAAAGCGCGGCTACGACGTCGTCGTCGGCCAGTTCCCGTTCACCGCCATCGGCAAGGCGAAGATCCTGAACGACACCCGCGGCTTCATCAAGATCGTCGGTGAGAAGAAGTACGACGAGGTCCTGGGGGTCCACATCATCGGCCCGCGCGCCACCGAGCTGATCTCGGAGGCGGTCGCGGCCGTCAGCCTCGAGGCCACCGCGGCCTCCCTCTTCCACGCCATCCATGCGCACCCGACGCTGGCCGAGGCGATGGGAGAGGCTGCGCTGGCCGTCCACGGCCGCGCGATCCACATCTGAAGGAGACTCCGATGCGCGTTGACGTCGTCATGCCGCAGATGGGCGAGTCGATCGCCGAGGGCACGATCACCCGCTGGATCAAGCAGCTCGGCGAGAAGGTCGGCCGCGACGAGCCGCTGTTCGAGATCTCCACGGACAAGGTCGACGCCGAGATCCCGTCGCCGTCGGCGGGGACGCTCGTCGAGATCAAGAACCAGGCCGGCGAGACGGTGCCGGTGAACCAGGTCGTCGCCGTGCTCGAGACCGACGCCGGTGCGACGGTGACGCCCTCGGCACCGAAGGCCGCGGAGGCGAAGGTGGCGCCTGCTCCGGCGCCAGCGCCCGCTCCCAAGCCTGTGGAGGCGAAACCCGCAGCGGCTCCCCCGGCTTCCGACGAAGGCGGCGGTTTCATCTCCCCCGTCGTCCGCAAGATCGCGCAGGAGGCCGGCATCGATCCGTCACGCGTTCCCGGCACCGGCGCCGGCGGCCGCGTCACGAAGAAAGACATTCAGGACTTCATCGCGAAGGGTGGAAGGACGGCTCCGGCTCCCGCCGCGGCGCCGAAGGCGGCTCCCGCGCCCGCGCCCGCGCCGACACCTTCGGTCACCTTCTCGTCCGGCGCGCGCGTCGAGCGGCAGCAGATGTCGCCGATGCGGAAGAAGATCGCCGAGCACATGATCGAATCGCGCCGCACCTCGGCGCACGTCCACTCCGTCTTCGAGGTCGACATGACGCGCATCGTCAAGCTGCGCGCGCAATACAAGGCGACGTACGAAGAGAGGCACGGGACGAAGCTCACGATCACGCCGTTCTTCGTGAAGGCGGTCTGCGACGGCCTCCGCGCGTGGCCGGTCATCAACGCATCGGTCGAGGGCGACGAGATCGTCTACAAGAAAGACCTCAACATCGGGATCGCGGTCGCGCTCGACTGGGGCCTCATCGTGCCCGTCGTGAGAAACGCCGACGAGCTGTCGCTCGCCGGTCTCACAAAGCGCGTCGGCGATCTCGCCGAGCGCGCCAGGACGAAGAAGCTCGTCCCCGACGAGGTCGCCGGCGGGACGTTCACGATCACGAACCCCGGGATCTTCGGCGGCGTCTTCGGCCTGCCGATCATCAGCCAGCCTCAGGTGGCGATCCTCGGCCTCGGCGGCATCGAGAAGCGGCCGGTCGTCGTCGACGACGCCATTGCGATCCGCTCGATGATGTACATGTCGATGTCGTACGACCACCGGATCGTCGACGGAGCGGTCGCCGATCAGTTCCTCGCCATGGTCAAGAAGGGCCTCCAGGAGTTCGACGAGTCGCTGCTGTGAGCGGCTCGCCGCACGAACGCCGCCCCGAGTGGCTGCGCATCACGCTGCGCACCGACGAGAAGTTCCGCAGCCTGCGCTCGATGGTCGGCGAGCTACGCCTCAACACCGTCTGCGAGGAGGCGCGCTGCCCGAACATCTACGAGTGCTGGAACGCCGGCACCGCGACCTTCATGATCCTGGGCGACACCTGCACGCGGTCGTGCGGCTTCTGCAACGTGCATAGCGGGCGGCCGAGGCCCGGCGTCGACGCCGACGAGCCGGCGCACCTCGCCGAGGCCGTGGCGCGCCTCGGTCTCTCCCACGCCGTGATCACGAGCGTCGATCGCGACGACCTGCCGGACGGCGGGGCCTCCCACTTCGCCGCGGTCCTGCGCGCGGTGCGCGACCGCACTCCGTCCTGTGCCGTCGAGGTGCTCACGCCGGATTTCAAGAACAAGCCGGGGGCGCTCGACGTCGTGCTCGAAGCAGGGCCGTCGGTCTTCGCGCACAACGTCGAGACGGTCCCGCGCCTCTACAAGACGGCGCGACCGGGGTCGAGCTACGCCGGGAGCGTCGGGCTCCTGCGCGCGGCGGCCGCGCGGCGCGACCGCGAGCGCTCGTCCCTCCGTGTGAAGTCGTCGATCATCGTCGGCATGGGAGAAGAGGACCGGGAGATCCTCGAGACGATGCGCGATCTGCGAGCCGCGGGGGTCGACGTCGTCACGCTGGGCCAGTACCTTCGCCCGACCGCGACGCACCTTCCCGTCGCGCGCTTCGCCCACCCCGACGCGTTCGCACGGTTCCGCGAGGAAGGGCTCGCGATGGGCTTCCTGCACGTCGAGTCGGGCCCGCTCGTACGCTCGTCGTACCACGCCGAGCGCCATCGCCCCGATCCGGCGCCTCAGGGCCTCCCGGTCTTGCGGACGGGCTCCGGCTCAGGGGGCGGAAGGTAGGGATCGCCGAGCGGCCGGCCGGCGAGGAAGTCGTCGATGTCCCTCTTGACGGCCGCCAGCTCGTCCGGGTTCGTGCCGACGTACTTCCGGATGATCTTCCCCATCGGGTCGACGAGATAGGTCGTCGGAAGGAGGCCGATCCCGCGCCATGCCGCCTCGGCCGGCGGACCGCCCCAGAAGATGTCGTAGCGCACCTGGGTCTGGTGAACGACCGTCTTGATCTCGGGCGCCGAGGCCTGATCGAGGACGACGACGCCGACGACCCGCAGGCCGTCCTTCTTCCGCGCCTCCGCGATCTTTTGCAGCTCGGGCATTTCCAGCTTGCAGGGCGCGCACCACGTCGCCCAGAAGTTGACGAGGGTCGCCTTGGCCGGCTTCCAGCCGATCTCGGTGTCGCCTCCGTCCAAGGTCTTCGCCTTGATCGGAACGACGACGTCGCCGGGCGTCAGCGCCTGTCCCGGCACGGCCGCGGGAGCGGGACGCATCGCGCAGAGCGCGAGGAGGACGATGAGCAGTCTGGAGCGGGAAACGGGACTCGAACCCGCGACCCCGACCTTGGCAAGGTCGTGCTCTACCAACTGAGCTATTCCCGCCTTTCGGGCGAAAGCCGCCCGGCAAGTCGCTGAGGATATCGGACGGCGGGACGACCGTCAATCGCCCGGGCGGAAGGCGTCGCGGCGATGGCGGATCCGCCAACGCCCCTCTCGCGGCTCGACCTCGATGACGTCGAAGCGACAAGGGCTCTCGCCGGCTCGCGCGCGCGCCAGCCAGAGCGCGGCGGTCCGCACGAGGCGGTGCCGCTTGAGGCCGGTGACGGCGTCGGCGGGCGGCGCGATCCCACCGGGGGTGCGCGTCTTCACCTCGACGAAGACGACCGTTCCTCGGTCGAGGGCGACGACGTCGATCTCGCCGTAGCGCGACCGGAACCCTCGGGCAACGACGTCGAGGCCGCATTGCGCGAGCCAGCGGCAGGCGGCGTCTTCCCCCGCCGCGCCGAGGGTGCGCGGCGTGCTCAGGGGGGCGGCCCGGCGGGCGGCGAGCGCCGTTGCCGGTGGATGCCGCCGGCGTCCTGGATGCTCCTGCGCATCTCGTCGCGGAATTGAACGAGGAGGAAGCGCAGACGCACTCGCTGGGGAACCGTGAGGTCGCGATCGACCTCCTGGAGGCCCGCGCGCGTCGAGCGCTCGCCCTCCTGTCCCAGCCGGTCGAGCGCGTCGAGGCGTTGCTGGAGATCGGCGTCCGGCATCCCGCTCTCGATCCCCTGACGGAGCTCGCGCACGAGGCGACGGCGCTCGCGCCCCGTGTCGCGCCGCGCCTTCTCGAGCGCCTCGATCTTCGGGAGAACCGTCGCCACCTGCGTGTCGTCGAGGCCGACGTCGGCCTTGAGGCGTGCCGCGAAGAGCCGTCGCATCTGCTCGGCGGCCGGTCGCTCGTCTTGGGCCCGCGCCGTCGCGAAAACACCGGCGGCGATCGCCACGGCGGCCAGAACGGGTCTCAGCTTCATGTCGCACTCCGCTTCACGCGAGCTTCCTCTTCTTTGAGGCGGCGCACGAGGCGCTCCTGCTCGGCCTTGCTCAGCTGGTCGACGGCCGGAAACAACCCGCCCGCATCGTCGTCGGCGTAGGCGTCCAAGGGCTCCGGCGCGCCGAAGTCGACGGAGGCATCCTCGTCCGGCGCGGCCGCGTCGTCGAGAGCCACGGCGGGAGCGGACGTTGCGGATGGGTAACCGCCGGCCGCCGCGACCGGGGCCTGATCGTGCCGCGCCATCCCGACCCAGACGATCGCGCCAGCGACCGCCGCCGCCGCCGCGGCGAGGACGGCGACGCGCCCGATCCTGAAGCGCGCGCCGAGGCGGCCGTGCAGGCGCCGCCCGAAATCATCCCAGTACGCGGGACCGGGGTCGTCGATCGGATCGCGCCGGCCGGCGGGCGTGACGGCGAGTGCCACGAGGTCGGCGCTTTCCGCGCACGCCGGACAGGCGCGCGCGTGCTCTCGGATCGCCTCGGCGCGCGGATCCGACGGGCCGGACGGCGCCTCGGCGAGAAGCTCGGCCAGCAGCGTGGAGAATCGCTCGCAGTCGATCCGGCTCATCGCTCCACTCCGAGCGCGCTCATGCGGCGCTTGAGATTGTGAACCGCCTGATGGAAGTGGGCCTTCACCGCGCCGACGGAGAGCTCCATCGCGGCGGCGACCTCCTCGTAGGTCATGCCGGAAAAGACCTTGAGGAGGACGACCTCGCGCTGCCGCGGCGGCAGCGCAGCGACCGCGCGGCGCACGCGCTGCCCGGATTCGGCGCGCTCGGCGGCGGTGTCGGGACTCTCTCCGCCGTCGGCGATCAGCTCGGCCTCGTCCAAAGAGCTTTCGGCGCGGCGCGCCGCGACCTGGGTGCGGCTCACGTTGAGGGCGATCCGGACGAGCCACGTCGAGAGGCGCGCATCCCCGCGGAACTGGCCGAGCGACTTCCACGCCCTCACGAACGTCTCCTGCGCCGCTTCGTCGGCCGCCTCGTGCGACCCGAGGATCCGGCGCGCCACACGGTAGACCGTGAGGCGATGCGCGACGACGATCGCATCGAACGCGGCCCGGTCGCCGCGCCGGCTCCGGTCGATGAGCTCGCGCTCGAGGGCCGGCGATGCGCTCGCGTCGTCCACGTTTCCCGTACCGTTCGACCGGTGGCCGGGCCCCGGGGGTTTAGTCCGAGAGGGGGCCGGCGAGCGCGCGCCGCCAGCGCACCCCTTGCGGGGTGTCCTCGAGAACGATGCCACGGGCTGCCAGGAGGTCGCGAATCCGGTCCGATTCGGCGAAGTTCTTGGACTTCCGCGCCGCGGTGCGCTGGGCGACCAGCGCCTCGACCTCCGGGTCGAGGAGCGCTTCACCTCCCCGCGGCAGGACGGCGAAGACCTCGTCGATGCGTGCGAGGCGCGCCTTGAGCGAGGCCACGCTCCCCCCGGGAAGCTCCCCGCGGTCGAGGGCGGCGTTCGTCTCGCGGACGAGGCGGAAGAGAGCGCCCGTCGCGCCGCTGACGTTGAGATCGTCGGCGAGGGCGTCCTTGATCTCACGCTCGATCGTATCCGCGCGCGCGTCGAACTCCAAGTGGAAGCCGTCGTCCCCGGCAGCGGCCGCTTCGCCGAGCCGGGCGTGAACGGCGTCCAGGCGCTCGAGCTCGCCGGCGGCGCGGGCGAGGGCGTCGAAGGTGAAGTTGAGCGGCGTGCGGTAGTGCGTCGTCAGGAGGAGGTAGCGCAGCGCGCGCGCGTCGTGGCCGCGGGCGATCAGGTCGCGCAGTGTGTAGAAGTTCCCCTTCGACTTCGCCATCTTCTCGCCGTCGACCATGAGGTGCGCCGCGTGCATCCACGTCCGGACGAACGGCCGGCCGGTCGCGCCTTCGCTCTGCGCGATCTCGTTCTCGTGGTGGGGAAAGATGTTGTCCACGCCGCCGGTGTGGAGGTCGAAGCTCTCGCCGAGGTACTTCATGCTCATCGCCGAGCACTCGAGGTGCCAGCCCGGGCGGCCCGGGCCGAACGGCCCGTCCCACTTCGGCTCCCCCTCGCGGTGTCCCTTCCAGAGCACGAAGTCCCTTGCGTCGTCCTTGTCGTACTCGTCGCTGTCGACCCTGGCGCCGACCTTGATCTCCCGCTTCTCCAGGTTCGACAGGCGCCCGTAGCCCGGGAACGCGTCGATGCGGAAGTAGAGCGACCCCTGGCTCTCGTATGTCAGCCCCTTGTCCTTGAGCGTCGCCGCGATCGCGAGCATCTCGGGGATGTGATCGGTCGCGCGGGGGTAATGCTCGGCCCGCTCGATCGCGAGCGTGTCGAGGTCTTCGAAGAAAGCGCGGATGAAAGGCTCGGTGACGTCGCCGATCGACCTCCCCGAGGCGATCGCCTTCGCGATGATCTTGTCCTCGATGTCGGTGATGTTCATGACCTGGGTCACGCGGAACCCCAGGTACTTGAGCGCGCGCCGGAGCAGGTCCTCCCAGACGTAGGTGCGGAAGTTCCCGATGTGGGCGAAGTCGTAGACCGTCGGGCCGCAGGTGTAGAGCCGGACGTGGCCGGGCTCGCCGGGCACGAGCGGCTCGACCGAACGCGTGAGCGTGTTGTAGACGCGCATAACGGCGCATTCTACTCGATGACGGTGAACGCTCCGTCCGCGCTGACGCGCTCACCCGAGACGCGGTCGTGGAGGTCGACGCGCACGCGGTACGGGCCCGCCGGCCAGTCGCCGATCGGCAGCGCGAGGCCCATCGCGGCGCCGGCCGCTTCGCGGACCGAGTAAGGCTTGCGGAACTTCTTCCGTGTGCCGTCGACGACCCGTTCGAAGCGGTAGACGACGTCGACGCGCGCCGCGTGCTTCTCCGGGTCGAGCGCCGCTCCGTAGACTTGGAGGTAGACCCGGAGCAGCTCGTTCCGGCGGAACGTCGCGCCGACGCGGGGAACGACCTCCTCCGATCCGATCCGGTAGCGCTCCGACCCGTCGTGCGCCGGGCCGAATTGCTCTGCGAGGACGAGCGAGCTGGCCGCGAGACCGGTGCTCAGATCGGGGACGGTGAGTTCGCCGCGGCGGACGAGGAGCTCGTTCCGCGTCTCGTCGCGGAGCGCGTAGCGCGCGGCGTACGTCCTCCCCGGCTCGAGGTAGGCGCGACCGAAGAAGATCGGCGCCCGGCCGTCCCGGGCCACGCGGTCGAGCGGGGTCGTGTGGACGGCGGCGCCCCGGACCTTGGCCCCGCGCCCGTCGACCCGCTCGAACGATGCGGCCGCGAGGTAGCGACCGGCCTGGGCGGCCGGGTCGTCGTCGTGCATCTCGAGCGTGAGGAAGACGAGCACCGTCCCGTCCTGCGCGCGGAAGTAGTACGGCTCGACGTCGAGGGCGTCGTCCGCCGACGGGGTCGCTCCGGCGTCGTCCTTCGCGGCCGGCGAGTTCGAGGTCAGGCTCGACGGCGTCGACTCGCGCGGCAGCGAGGCCAGCGTCTCGATGAGCATGTGCTCGAGCCCCTCGAACGAAACGTCGGGATGCAGGAGCCGAAGGCTGCGCAGCGTGTCGTGCCGCTCCCAGTCGAACGACACGGACGAGGTGTCGTGCACGGGGTCGCACGCGGGATCGGTCCGGTAGGTGCCGTCGCCGCAGCGGTAGAAGGCGACCTCGAGCCCGCCTTGCGCCCCGGGCGAGCTCGGGTAGACCCAGACCTCCTTCTCCACCGCCTTCATGCCTCCCGACTCGAGGCGGATCGTCTCGGGCTCTCCGAGGAGGATGTAGACCCGGCCGCGCACCGTATTCCACCCGCTCTGCTCGATCGTCGAAAACCGCTGGGCGGCGACCGCCGCGCGCTCCTCGAAGTCCGCCCTGAAATCGCGACCGCCCGCATCGGGCGCCGCGGCGAGACCCTTCCAGAACGCATCGATGAAGCTCCGGCGCTCGTCGTCGGTCTTGATGGCTCCGAACTTCTGGTACTCGTCGTCCTTCAGGAGGAGCCGCGCCGGCCCGTCACGCCACGTCTTGAGGGGCGGCGGGCCCGGGGACGCATGGGCCGCCGCCGGCGGCATCGCGAGCGACGCCACGAGGCAGAGGAGCCGCCCGAACCGAGGCACCATGCGACGTCCTCGAAACGGCGGAGGCCGCCCTGAGGCGGCCTCCGGAAACGTACGAGCGAGCGACGATCAGAACGCCAGGCGCATCCCAATCTGGTACTGCCGGCCGAACGCGCGCGTCCCGTCGTTCGTGCCGTTCAGCTGCTGGCCGCTGTTCGTGAAGTCGTTGTAGATGCGATAGGTGTTCTCACCGAACAGGTTGAAGATCTCGGCGGTGAGCTGGAGGTTCATCCCCTTGCCGAGATTCATTTCCTTGACGAACTTCGTGTCGAAGTTCCAGTAGCCTTGATTCCGCTGATCGTTGCGGTGATGGGTCGGGTACGCGATCCGCACGCGCGTGTACTGCTGACCGAACGGCGACAGATAGATCGGGAGCGCCGTCGTGGAGGAGATGCGGCGGATCAGGATCGAGTACGGGAGACCGGATTGCCACTGAACGGCGCCACCGAGGCGGAAGCCCCACGGCGTGACGGTCGTCGCGTTGAACTTGACCGAGTGGCGGACGTCGAACGACTGGTAACCCTGTTCGGCGTCGAGGGTCGAGCGGTCATCGCCGAGGGCCTGGTTGAAGTCCTCGCCGTTGCCCGTCGCCTTGGAGAGGGTGTACGACGCCTCCATCTGCCAGTTCTTGTACTGCCGGCGGACGAACTCGAGGATGAGGCCGTCGTACTGCGAATGGTTGTAGTTGCCGATCTGGAAGATGCTCCCCCAGCCCGGGTTCAACACATAGAGGTCGGGAACGCCGTCCGGGCGCTCGACGGTCGCCGTGCCGTGGCCATTTCCCCCGTCTGAATTGGGCACCGTCGCCTGTACGTTTTGGCCGGTGCAGTCGTCGAGGCGGCCGTCACCGATCCCGGGATCGGTGTCCTGGTAGGTCTGGCCGGTGTACGGATCGATGATCGGGCCGGTCCCGGGGCTCGGGGCCAACGTCGGCTGCCCGGTGCCGAGCGGAACGAGGCAGCGGCCATAGTCGCCCGGGATCTGGTTGATGTCGATGTCCTGAAGCTGCTTCTTGAAGCTACGGTGGATGTAGCTGACCTTGATCGTGCTTTCCTGCCAGAGGTTCCGCTCGAAGCCGATCGAGTACTCGTCCTGGTACGGCGTCTTGATGTTGCGGTCGACGGTCGAGAAGCTGAACGTGGGGACGTACGTGATCGCCGTCGTCCCGGTCGAGCCACCGCCCGCGGGCGCGAACGCGTCGAAGGTCACGATGACCGGCTCGCTCTCCGCCGTCGGGATGATGAGCGGGATGTTGTTGTAGTACCTGCCGCCCGACGCAGAGAACTTGCTCTTTCCGTCGTTCCAGGGGTCCCAGGCGATCGAGAGCCGCGGAGCGATGTTCGTGTTGTTGATGTTCATGTCCGCGGGGCGTCGGAACTTCTTCCAGAAGGCGAGCTGCGTCGTGTAGGCCCCGAACTGGAAATCCGCGCCCGGAAACTGGCCCGCGATGGCGTTCAGGGAGCCCTGGATGTCCTCGTACGCGACGAAAGCGTTTTGCATCGGGACCGACGCCTGATCCGGATTCGTCAACCCCGCCGTCGCGGCTAGAAAGGCGGTGGATTCGGCCTGGGGATCGAACGGCTCGTACCCCTGCGCGTGGAGGTTCTCCTGCTCGATCCGCACGCCGAGCGTGATCGAGAGGTTCGATATCGGGCGAATCACGTCCTCGCCGTAGACCCCCCAGTTGGTCCCGGTCGCGGTCTGGTCGCTGCTGGGGTCGACCGACGCGGCGACGGTGTAGTAAGTGCCGATATGGCCTGGGTTGTTCGGATCGCTGCCGACGAACGTCGTGAAGTTCGGCGTCCGCACGAGGTTCTTGAAGTAGCGCTCGTTCTCGACGACGAATCCGAACTTGAACTGATGGTTCATCCCCCACATGCGGCCCTTGAAGTACGTCGCGTCGCTGCGAACGGTCAGGCGCTGGCGGGAGTCGTGCCATTCCTGGTTCGATGAGCCGCTGAAGTTCCCCGAGCTGAAATCGAAGCACTGCGCGTTGCCGAGGTACGCGGGCGTATGGCAGTTGTTGGGGACGCCCGCGGCGGTCGGCGTGAGGTCGAGGTGGGTGTCCTGGAAGGCGACCGTGGAGTCGATGAGGAGGCTCGGCGAGTAAGGAGCCGTCCAGGTGAGCGTGTAGGTCGGGCCGCCGAACTTCCGGTCGACGCTCGACTCGACCGGAACGAGCAAGCTCACTCCAAAGTTCGTCTGCTGGAGCGGGTCCGCGCGGAAAGTGAAAGCCAGCTTGTTCCTGTTGCTGACCTGCCAGGTGAGCTGGTTGTCGGTCGACACGCGCGTCGTGCCGGTCGTCGCCACACTACCGCCGGTCCCGAGGATGACCGGGTCCTCGCGCTTGACCAATTCTTCCGACAGCCGGTACCAGAGCTTGTCGCGGACGATCGGTCCGGAGACCTGGAGGGACGGGTCATAGCGGTAGAAGTCCGGAAACTGGCTGTTCGAGATGCCGGTCGAGCCGCTCCCGTCGAGCTTCTTCGAGCTGTAGATCATCCCGAAGATACCTTCGAAGTCGTTCGAGCCCTGCTTCTGGATGATCGTCGCGAACCCACCCTGCGCGCGTCCGAACTCGGCGCCGGCGCCCGACGTGATGACGGTGAGGTCCTCGATCGAGTCGCTGTTGATCTGGTTCAGGAACTGGCCGGTGAGCGGATCGACGTTGCTGACGCCGCCGACCGACGTCTTGAAGTCGCGGTCGCGCGCGCCGTTGACGTTCGGGTTGCCGTCGCCGTTCGGATCTTGGACCCCGGGCGCCAGAGCGATGACGTTTTGGTAGAAGCGCCCGGCGACCGGCAGGTCGGCGATGAAGTCGGACGAGAACTTCGTCGAGTTCTCGTTGTTGTCGAGATCGATCGTCTGCTTCTCGCCGATGACGGTGACCTTCTCGACGTGCTCGGGCACGAGCGCGATGACGAACTCTTTCATCTGCCCGTTCTGGACCTCGAGATCCTGACGCACTCCGGCGTAGCCATCCATGATGACCTGGATGACGTAGCCTGACCCGACGCGGAGAACCGGGAAGATCGCGGATCCGTCGGGCTTCGTGATGACCGACGTGGTGGCGACGTACTTGTTGGTGTTGCTCAGCGTGACCGCGGCACCGATGACCGGCGATTTGTCGGCATTGTCGATGACACGGATCTTGAGCCCGCCCGTCGCCTGCGCGGACGCGACGGTGACCGTCAACGCCGCAACGGCGAGCGTGGCAAACAGCGCCCGCAGCTTCATGTGGATGACCCCTCCGCCTGAACAACCGGGAAGAGCTCGCGCCCGCCCCCGGACCGAACGATGAACGCCCCTTTCGAGTGCCGCAGCACCCGCGCCCCGCCCACGAAGATATCGTTCGAGCGCGCGTCTATGTAGCACCGACGGCGCGTTTCCGTCAACCAAAGCCCCCTCCTCCTTGACGGAGAATATTTAGCCCGGAAAGGGTGGAGAGGCTGCCGGGGGCCGCCAACCCGCGCGGTGATCGCTCCGCAGGGGTCAGACGACGATGCCGAGCCGTTTGATCTTTTCGTTGAGGGTCGTGGGCTTCAGGCCCAGGATCTCCGCGGCCTGCTTCTGCACGCCGCCGGTCCGCCGTAGCGCGCCCTCGATCAGGCGCCGTTCGTAACGGCTCACCGCGTCGTAGAACGGCACGTCGTCCGGAAGGGACGGGATGGGCGGCATCGTCGAGAATTGGGCGAGATCCTTCGATAAGAGGTCGAGACCGATCTCGTCCCCCCGCGCGAGGACGACGCCCCGCTCGACCACGTTCTCGAGCTCGCGCACGTTGCCCGGCCAGCCGTACGTGAAGAACCGCTCGACGACCTCCGGCGCGACCCGGAGGACGCTCTTGCCGTTCTCGGCGTTGAACTTGGCGAGGAAGTGCTCGACGAGGACCGGGATGTCTTCCAGGCGCTCGCGCAGGGGCGGGATGGAGATGCTGATGACGTTGAGACGGTAGTAGAGATCTTCGCGGAACCGTCCCACCTCGATGAGATCCCTGAGGTCCTCGTTGGTCGCCGCGATGATCCGGACGTCGACGGTCCGGCTCTCGAGCGCGCCGAGCGGCAGGAACTCCTTGTCCTGCATCACCCGGAGGAGCTTCGTCTGCACGTCCGGGGAGACGGTCGAGATCTCGTCGAACAGGACCGTGCCGCCCTCGGCGACCTCGAGGAGGCCGATCTTCGAGGAGGACGCCCCGGTGAACGCACCCTTGGCGTGCCCGAAGAGGTTGTCCTCGAGCAGATCGGCGGGGATGCTGTGGCTGTTGACGACGACGAACGGGTGGTCGGCGCGCGTGCTGCGCCGGTGGATCGCCTGCGCGACGAGCTCCTTGCCGGTGCCGCTCTCGCCGTAGATGAGAACGGTGGCGCGGCTCTGCGCAACCTGGTCGATGAACCGGTAGACCTCCTGCATCGCGCGCGACTTGCCGACGATCTTCTCGTAGCGGTAGCGCTGCTCGAGGGCGCGCTTCAGGTCCTTGTTCTCGGTGCGCAGGCGTGTGGTGCCGATGGCCTGAGCGACGAGGAGGCGCACCTCCTCGTTCTTGAACGGCTTCGTCAGGTAGTGGAAGGCGCCGAGCTTCATGGCGGCGACGGCGTTCTCCACGGTGCCGAAGGCGGTGATCATGAGGACGGCGAGATCGGCGTCGCGGCTGCGGATCCAGCGCAGGACCTCGAGGCCGTCGGCGTCCGGGAGCATGACGTCGAGGAGGACCGCGTCCCAAGGTCCCTCGGCGTCGAGGAGCGCACGCCCGGCCTCCGCATCGGCCGCCGTGAGGACGTCGTGCCCTTCCTTGCGGAGGAGCGTGCCGAGCACGTCCGTGACCACCGGCTCGTCGTCGACGATCAGGATGCGGCCGGCCGACGTCGTGACCGCGGCTTCACTCGACATCGGAGGCGATTCTAGCAGGGGTCAGGCGAGCGCTTGGGCCGTCGCGCGGACCGGCAGGTCGACGCGAAAACGTGTGAACTCGCCGGGAACGCTCTCGACCAGCATCGCGCCGTCGTGCTCGCGGACGATCCCGTAGCTGATCGAGAGGCCGAGCCCCGTCCCCTTGCCCCGTCCCTTCGTCGTGAAGAACGGGTCGAAGATGTGGGGCAGGTCCTCGTCGGCAATCCCGACGCCGTCGTCCTGCACCTCGAGCACGACGCGGTCGTCGCGCCGTGCCGTGCGCACGGTGATGTGCCCGCCCCCCTCGACGGCGTCGCGCGCGTTCGAGAGGAGGTTGAGCAGCACCTGCTGCAGCTTGCCGCGGTGGCCCCGCACGTCCGGGAGGTCGGGCCCGAGGTCGGCGCGGAGCGTGATCTTCTTGTCGCGGATCTGCGGCTCGAAGAGCTTGATCACCTCGTGCACGGCATCGTTGAGCGGCAGCATCTCGAACGTCGAGCGCTCGGGGCGCGCGAGGTTCAGGAGCGAGTTCGCGATCGACGACGCTCGCCGCGTCTGCACCTCGATCTTCTCGAGAGTGCTCCTGCGCGGATCGTCCGCGGCGAGGTCCTCGAGGAGGATCTGCGCATAGCTCGAGATCCCGGTGAGCGGCGTGTTGACCTCGTGCGCCACCCCGGCGGCGAGGAGGCCGAGCGAGGCGAGGCGCTCCTGCTGCAGGACCTGCTCCTCGAGCTTGACGCGGGCGGTGATGTCGTCGAACGTCGCGACGCGCGCGCCATCGCCGTCGTCGGCCGCGAGCGGCGAGAGCGCGACGTTGACGACGATGCGCTCGCCGGCGTGGTTGACGAGGGCGTGGCGGTAGATGCGCGCCTCGACCCCGGGCCCCACCGCGGCCAGCTCACGCTCGATCCGGCGAATCGTGTGGAGCGGGAAGACCTCGCTCAGGAGACGGCCGAGCGTCTCTTCGCGCGGGAGGCCGTAGATCTCCTCGAGCCGCCGATTCCACGCGCGGATTCGGCCGTCCGCGTCGACGAGGAGGAGGCCGACGCCGCTGCTCTCGAGGATGCGCTCCTGGAGCGCCTTGAGCGACTCGACCTCGGCGGCGTGCTGGCGCACGTCGAGGACGAGCCGGGCCGCCTCGACCGCCGCCGCCGCGTGGGCGCAGAGCGTCGCGAGGAGGTCGCGATCCTCGCTCGACAGCGGGGACTCGAACGCGCCGCGCTCGGCGACGGCGAGGAGCGCCGAGACGCGCCCCTTCACCTTCATGCCGAAGACGTGGCGCGCCTCGGGCATGCCGGGAAGGCCCGATGCGTCGAGCGCGTAGGACGGATGACGCTCGAGGTGATCGAGCACCGTACGCTTCAGCTCGACCGTCGCGCGAGCGCCCGCCGGACCCGGTCTCTCGAACCGTGTGCCCGCGCCCCGGACGAGGACCACCGCGGAGGGGACCGCGAGCGTCTCCCGGACACGCGCCTCGAGCCGCTCGACGAGCGAGGCGAGATCGGTCTCGGCGGTCAGCTCGCGGCTCCACTCGAGCAGGGTCGCGCGGTCGCTGTACCGGGCCCGGTAGAACCCGCGGTCGACGGCCACGCGGATCCACGTGCGGAGGCGCGGGTAGAGCATGGCGGTCAGGAGCGCCGCGAGGAAGCCGAGCACCGCCTCGGGCAGCTCGAGGTCGACGACGAGACGCCTCAAGCCGGCGAGCGCCGCCGCATACGTCGCGATGGTGACGACGGCGAGCGCGAGGGCGGCGAGGCTCCTCCGCAGGATGAGATCGAGGTCGTGGAGGCGGTAACGGGCCATCGCCGCGGTGAACGCGGCGGGGACGACGATGAGCGACAGGACGCCGAGCTCGCTCCACGACGGCCCCACGTCGCCGAGCGCCCACGGCACGGCGTAGATGGCGGTGAACGGCCCGAACCCGACGCCCAGGCCCCAGAGCATCCAGCGGATCTGGCTCCGGCGGAGCGACGACGTCGTGCGGGCCATCGAGAGGCCGAGCGTGAGCGTCGCGAAGGCGACCGCGGCGGCGAGGAAGGCCATCCCCAAGCGGTCGAGGCCGGTGACCGCGGCGACCGGGTCCTCGAAACGGTAGGCGCCGCCGAGCCCTTCCATCCAGACGGCCGCCGCGAAGAGCGCAGCGGAGACGGCGTACGTGAACGAGAGGACCGCGCGGCGCGCCGCGCCCTCGAAGCGCGCGAGCCCCCACGCGAGATGGACGAGGAGGGCCGGCGCGATCGCCGCGGCGGCCTCGTCGATCCAGTGGACCGCCCAGTCGAAGGTGTCGGCCGCGCCTGTCTGGCTGAAGACGAGCCGGGCGAACATGGCGAGGCCGAGGCTGCCGTACACCCAGGCCCCGCGGACCGTCGGCCAGCGCAGGACGATGAAAAGCCCCGAGGCGAAGCACGCGAGCCCGACGGCGGCGAGATAGGCGTAGAGGCGGGGCGCCGCCCGGCGGCGAACCGGCTGGAGCGACGTCTCGAACGTCGCGCCGCTCCGCTCGACGACGAGCGCCAGCCGGCCGCCGGCCGGAATCCGCCACGGCGCGTCCATCGTCCCGATGACGCTGCGCGGCGCGACCCCGTTCACGGACTGTACGACGTCACCCGGAAGGAGCCCCGCGGACGCACCCGGGCTTCCCTGCTCGACCACGAGCACCGCCGGGCCGCGGGCCGATTGCACCCACTCGACCCCGGTGAACGGCGTGCGCTCGGCCAGGCGGCGTCCGAGCGCCGCGAGACCGAACATGCCGAGGACGACCGACGCGGCCCCGAAGGCGGCCCATCTCAGGCGATGCGAGCGTCGGCTCACGTGATGCGTCCTCGTCGATCTCTCAGAACGCGAGCGAGACGCCCGCGCCGAGGCGCTGATAGAGGGCGGCGAAGCGCCGCGCCTCGGACGGATCGGCGTCGGGCGACCGCGGCCCCGGGCCGAGGGCGCTCCGCGCGCTGATGAGCAGGCGGCACGTCGCGCGCCCGCTGGCGAGCCGCGCGATCTGCTGCGCGAACTCAGCCTCGATCGTCTGGAGCGACTCCTGCGCGAGCGGCGAGCCTGCGGCCTGGTCGGCGATGTCGCGGTACTCGAGCGAGAGCGACGACCCCGTGCGCGACGCGAGCGTCCCCAGGCGGACCGACCGGTAGCTCAGCGTGCGCTCGGCGAGGAGGAGGACCGGAACGTCGGGGTCGAGCGCCGGCGCGAGGATGCCCTCGGCGCGTCCCTGCGCGACGCGGAAGGTGACGGTCGTGGTCCCCGCGGTGCGCTCGAGCGCCAACGCCACGAACTGGTCGGCGGCCTCACCGTCGCTGACGTAGAGATCCTGGAGGTCCTTCGCGTCCCCCTCGTCCTTCCAGACATTGGCGCGCAGGGGGACGGACGACGCGGTTCCGCGGAGCGTGACCGAGCGCGTGACGGGAGCCTGCAGCTCGAATTCGTAGCCGACCGGAACGCCGGCCGAGCTGCTCGCAGGCGCGACGCCGCCGTTCCAGTCCTCGGTCGCCAGGTACTCGACTTGGGCGTGGCCGCGGAAGCGGCCGCTCGTCCACGATGCCCCGACGCGCGGTGTGGCGCTGGCGGTGAACGGACCGTCGAACCCTTGCCGGTACGCGAGGCCGTAGATGATCGCGATCGGGCCCGAGAGCGACCACTGATCCTCGGCATCCATGAGGAGGCTCCAGCCGGTCGGCCCCTCGATCGGGAACGAGCCGCTGACCCGGCCGCTCCGCGCGAGAGGTGCCGCGAGGTCCATGACCTGGGCGCGCACGCCGAACTTCAGGAGATGGTGGTCACCCGCGAGGCTCTCGTACTGCCCTTCGGCGCCGATCGACCGGTTGGACGCACCGCGGAGCGACTCATCGAAGCTCTCGGCGCTGCTCCGCACGAGATCGAGGCTGGCGTCGTGGATGCCGACCTGCACGGCGACGCGCGAGGTGCCGTCGACCTGCTTGTGCCACTGCCCTTCGTAGCCCCAGGAGCGCTGTCCCTGCCGCGCGCCCTGATTCATGACGCCGGGCCGCTCGCCGACCTCGAGATCGCCGGTCGAGTAGAAGGCGCGCATCGCGAGGCGGGCGTCGTCGCCGGTGTCGTACGAGACATCGACGTCGACATCGGAGGCGGCGCGGCTCACCGCCGCCGCGGCCGGGACATCGCCGGAGGAGTCGAGACTGCCGTGCCGCCCGGCGACCTGGATCGCGCCGCTGTCGCCGAGGTTTCCGGCGAACTGCATCCGCGTCTCGTTCCCCTGGAGCGACGAGGCTGGGCCGCCTCCGTCCGGCCGGAAGGCGCCGAGCGCGACGACGTGCTCGAATTGCCCCCGGATGCTGTCGGGGAGGCGGAACGCTTTCTCCTTGGCAGCCTCGTTCGACGCGACGAGCGGCGTCGGATCGAGATGCTCGAGCACGCTCTTCGGCGGGACGCGAAGCGCCCACGACATGTCGTCCTGAACGGCCTTGGCGCGGGGGTCGTCGACCTTGGGAACGGGATGGAGAACGAGCTCGACCGAGGAGCGCAGATAGGTGTTGACGATTCCGATCGCGGCGACGTAGCCGGACTTGAGCGCCGCCACCCGGTAGACCCCGGGGACGAGATGATCGACGAGGAATCGTCCGTTGACGTTCGACAGCGTGCTCGCCGCCGCCGCCGCGCGATCGGGCGACAGGACGAGGATCTCGGCGCCCGCGAGCGCGCGCCCCAGCTCGTCCTTGACGTCGCCGGATACGGTCGCTGACGGCGAGGCCGACGCGTGGGCCGGTGTCGAGAGAGCGATGAGCGCGAGGAGCAGGGCCGCGGCGGCCGACCGGTGCATGACCATGGCGCCCCCTTCCGTCGCCCGGACCGCCACATTGCGGGAGGCCCCGGCGGCGTTTCGAGTGTAGGTTCGGCGCCGGAATGTTGTCAACCGCCCGCCGCTCTATAAGATACGCGCCGTGAGCATCCTCCGGCTCGCGTGCGTCCCCGCCGTCCTCCTCCTCGCGAGTGGGGCCCTCTTCGCGCTGCAGCCGGTTTCGGTCGAGTCTCATGCCCTTCTCCACCTCGAGGCGATCGCCGTCGGGGACGGTCCGGCGGAGGCGACCGGCATCACGAAGGACGCCGAAGTCGGTCCCCGGCGGCCGGAGATCATCGACCTGAGGGTGCCCTGGGGCGACGGCGCGCTCGACGTACGTCTCACGGTCGCGCTGGCGCCCACCGGCCGGGAGGACGGCGAGATCACCCTCCGGTGCTCCTCGACGGTCACGCCGACGGGCCGGGGGCCCGCGCGCGCGACACGCGACCTCAGCTTCGCGGACGGCGGCAGCGGGCTGTTCGAGATCTTCGGCGACGGCGCGCGGCGGCTCGTGCTCACCCTTCACGGCGAACGGGTCGATCGCGCGGTCGCGGGTCCGATCGCGCCTCCGGGTGATCCCGTGCGCTTCCTCGTCGCGGTCGAAGGGGTCGCGGGCGACCACTCGGAAGTGCTCCAGACGAACGAGCTGCACTCGTTCGTCGGCGAATCGGTCGCCTACGAGTTCCGGCTGGGGTCCGGCGCGAACGACGAGAACCTGCGGCTCGTTCTCGTACCCGAGTCGATCGACGGCGAGCTCATCACGATCCGCGCCGAGATCAAGGGCCTCATCCCCGGCGCCGACGGGCCGGTGAAGGTCGACCGGACGCAGCGCATCGTCGCCACGCGGCGGGCGACGACGCCGGTTCCGGCGACCGTGGGCACGCCTCCTTCGGGCTACCGCTTTCAGATCACGCCGGACTTCTAGCGATGGCGTGGCCGCTCCTCGTGGCCGCGGCGTGGCTGGCAGCGGCGCCCGCGGCGACCGCGCCGAGCGAGGTGCTCACGCTGAGCCGCGAGTTCCGCGTCCGCCTGGACGGCGGACGCGATCTCGTTCTCGAGGTCCGCCCGCGCGAGGGAGAGACCGCGGAGGCGGTTGCGCAGCGCGCGGCCGGGACGCCGGCTCAGGTCGAGCTGCTCCTCGTCTCTCTGAAAAAACCGTCGGGCCGTTCCTCCGACGGGTTCTACCGCGTGCCGCTCGCCCTCCTCTCCGGTTCGAAGCGCGCGTTCGTGCTCCGCAACGTCTTCCCGCAAGACACGCTCGAGGGCGACGACTGGATCCACGTGGCGAAGTCGAGCGCGCTGCCGGTCTACGACGAGGGCCTCTGGCAGGTCGCCTCGTGGTTCACCGGGGATGGCGCGCGCTTCAAGGAGCTCCTCGTGGCGAACGCGCTCGACTCCCCGGAGCTCTCGCGCGGGCAGCAGGTGCGCATTCCCGCGGCGATGCTCGATCGCGCGCTTCGACGTGGAACGGCCGGCGACGACGTCGCGCTCGCCTACGGGAAGGACGACGAGGGCGAGTACGCGAGCTACGTCATCAAGCCGGGAGAGGCGCTCTACTCCGCGGTCGTCCTCCGCTACACCGGGCGCGTCGCCCCCGACGACGTCGACGCCGTCGCGAAGACGATCGCGCGCAGGAGCGGGATCAAGGACGTCACCGACATCCCCGCCGGCTGGGAGATCCGCATCCCGCTGGACGCGCTCGAGCCGGAGTTCCTCCCGCGGGACGATCCCCGCCGGAAGACCGTCGAGAAACAGGCGGCCGCGGTGCAGCGCGAGCTCGTCGAGCGGCCGCAGAAGCCGATCCAGCGCGGGCTCAAGGGGGTCGTCGTCATCGTCGACCCGGGGCACGGCGGCATGGACCCGGGCACGACCGGCCACGGCCTCTTCGAGCACGACTACGTCTTCGACGTCGCGAGCCGCTTGAAGCGCGACCTCGAGGCGAAGACGGCCGCGAAGGTCTATCTCACCCTCGACGATCCGGTGAGCGGGGCGGTGCCGTCGAGCGGCGACGCGATCGCGCCGAACCGCAAGCGCACGGTCCTGACGAGCCCGGCGTTCCTCGCGGCCGAGGACGGCGAGACCGCGGTGGCGGTCAACCTCCGCTGGTACCTGGCGAACTCCCTCTTCCGCAAGCTCGTGAAGGCGGGCACCGACCCCGACAAGATCGTCTTCCTCTCGCTGCACGCCGACGCGCGCCACCCGTCGCTCCGCGGCGCGATGGTCTACGTCCCCGGATCGACCTACCGCAAGGGCACGATGGGCTCGAGCGACCCGACCTATCTCCAGTTCAAGGAGGTGCGCGAGATGCCGCGCGTGAGCTTCTCGCAGCGCGACCGGCTCCGCTCGGAGGCGGTCTCGCGCAAGCTCGCGGGCGCGATCGTGCAGGACCTCAAGAAGGACGATCTCCCGGTGCAGCCGTTCCAGCCGGTGCGCGATCGCGTCATCCGCGGCGGCGAGATCTGGCTTCCCGCCGTGCTCAAGGGGAACGCGGTCCCGGCGAAGGTCCTCGTCGAGATGGTGAACCTCAACAACGCCGACGATGCCGCGCTTCTGGCCCACGCCGCCGATCGCGACCGGCTGGCGGCCTCGCTCTCCGATGCGCTGGCGACGTACTTCGGCAAGGGTGGCCGCGGGTCCGGGAAGGGCAAGTGAGTCGATGGGCTTTCTTGACAGCCCCGGCTCGGAATCCCACAATCCCCACGTCATGCCGATCTACGAGTACCGGTGCCAGTCGTGCGGCCGCACCGTCGAGGCGCTCCAGAAGCTCAGCGACGCGCCGCTGACCGAGTGCGAGTTCTGCGGCGGCAAGCTCGAGAAGCTGATCTCGCGCACCGCGTTCCAGCTCAAGGGCGGCGGCTGGTACTCCGAAGGTTACGGCGGCGGCAAGTCGAGCTCCGGGAATGAAGGCGGAAGCTCCGGCGGGTCGAAGGACGGCGGCGGCGACAAGCCCGAGGGCAAGAAGGCGGCCTCGGGCGGCTGCGGCTCCGGCACCTGCGGCTGCCACTGATCGTTCGATGAACGTCCTCCTCGTGGGCGGAGGCGGTCGTGAGGCCGCGCTCGCGTGGGCGCTCGCGCGTAGCCCGAGGCTGACCTCGCTCTCGGCCGCGCCCGGCAACGCCGGGATCGGCCGTCTCGCGCGCCGGATCCCGATCGCGGCCGACGACGTACCCGCCCTCGCCGCGCACGCGATCGCCGAGCGCTACGACCTCGTCGTGATCGGACCCGAAGCGCCGCTGTGCGGCGGCCTCGCCGATCGACTGCGCGATGCCGGGCTCGACGTATTCGGTCCGTCGGCCGCCGCGGCGCGTATCGAGGGGAGCAAGGCGTTCGCGAAGGAGCTCATGGCGCGCCACGGGATCCCGACCGCCGGGTTCCACATCTTCGACGATGCGGACGAGGCGAGGCGATATCTCGCGGGTGCGGCGTATCCGCTCGTCGTCAAAGCCGACGGTCTCGCCGCGGGCAAGGGCGTCGTGATCGCCCAGGACCCGGCGACCGCGATCGCCGCCGCCGCGGAGATGCTCTCCGGCCACGCGTTCGGAGAAGCGGGCCGCCGGGTCGTCGTCGAGGAAATGCTCTCGGGGCGCGAGGCCTCGTGCTTCGTGCTCGCCGACGGCACGACGACGCTCGAGCTCGCCGCGTGCCAGGACTACAAGCGCGCCGGCGACGGCGACCGCGGTCCGAACACCGGCGGCATGGGAACGTACTCGCCCTCGGTGTGGATCGACGAGCGGACGGCTTCCGAGGTGCGCGAGCGGATCTCGATCCCGACGATCCGCGGCCTCGCGGAGGAGGGCGCGCCGTTTCACGGCGTGCTCTTCATCGGGCTCATGCTCACCGCCTCCGGCCCCAAGGTGCTCGAGTTCAACGCGCGGTTCGGCGATCCGGAAACCCAGGTCCTCGTGCCGCGCCTCGACGGCGACTGGCTCGAGCTGCTCGCCGCCGCGGCGCGCGGAGAGCTCCGCGGGATGCGGGCGCGCTTCTCCGAGCGGGCGGCGGTGTGCGTCGTCATGGCGGCGGGCGGCTATCCCGGCGGCTACGCGAAGGGCTCTCCGATCGAAGGGCTGGACGAGGCGGCGAGCCTCGCGGACGTCGCCGTCTTCCACGCCGGGACCGAGATCGACGACATGGGGCGCGTCGTCACGGCGGGCGGCCGCGTGCTCGGCGTCACCGCCCTCGGCGACACCATCGCCGGCGCGCGCGATCGCGCCTACGAAGCGGTGGCCCGCATTCGCTGGGACCTGGAGCTGCACCGCACGGACATCGCCGCCGACGCGATCAGCGAGACGGCGCCGCTTCGGCCACCGAGAGGATGACCGATCCCTCGGGCGGGTCGCCGGCCGCGACCTTCCGGACGACCGACTCGCGCTCCTTGCCGTCGACGCGCGCCGTCGCCTCGACGTAGTCGCGGAACCTCGCCGGCACGCCCGCGACGTCGGGGTCGCTGGGGTCGGCACGATTCATGACCTGGACGTGGAGGTGGGGCGCGCTCGTGTTCCCGCTGTTGCCGACATAGCCCACGACGTCGCCGGCGCGCACCGTGTCGCCGGCCTTCACCGCGAGCGATCCCTTCCGGAGGTGAGCGAGGAGAACGAAGCTCGTGCCGGCGTCGATCACCACGTAGTTCCCGAAGAACCAGAGCGGGTGCCGGAGGGCGGACGAGTAGCTCTTCGCGCGGATCTCGCCGCCGGCCGCATTGTCCTCGACGTCGCCGACGGCGAAGGCGACGCGTCCCGCCACCGGGGCGACGACGTCGCGACTGGAGGTCGCGTCGACCGCCGCCAGGTCCCAGGCGAACTCGCTGCCGAGCGGCGACATCCGATGGCTCGTGCCGCAGGCGTGCCCTTGCGTCACGCGCCACGCCCCGCGCACCGGAACGAGGATCGACGGCAGAACCTCGGGCGCCGCCAGCGGAACGTCGAGCGCCTGCGTCGCGCGAACGGCGTGGAGTCCGCGCCGCTGGACGAGACGCATCTCGAAGCGAACGCGGTCGGTCGCCGCCGTCGGCGGCGCCAAGCAGATCCCCGCCCACGACTGGGCCTCGCCGGCGTCGATCTTGGGATCGGAGAGGAGTCCGGCATCGACGAAGAGGGCGCTCGCATCGTCGACCGTCTTGACGACGGACGTCCCCTCCAAATAGAGGAGGCGCAGGCCTTCGATGCGTGTCGGACGGTCGGAAGGGTTGTGGACGTCGAGCGCCAGGAGCGTATCGCGGCGCCCGCCGGAATCGATGACGACCGGCACCTTCGGTCGTATTTCGAATTGGAGTTGCGGATCCCCGGCCCCAGCGAGGCCGGGGATCGCAAGAGCGGTCGTGACGGCGGCCGCGGTGAAAACGAGCCGCACGTGAGAACGCTTACTTCTTCTTGATGAGGTCCTTGAGAGCCTTGGCGACCGTGAAGCGAACGACGGTCTTGGCCGGAATCTTGATGGCTTCGCCCGTCGCCGGGTTACGGCCCATCCGCGCCTTGCGCTTGACGACCTTGAACTTGCCGAGGCCCTTCATGGGGACCTCGCCGCCCTTCTTGATCGTCTTCTCGACGACCGTCGTCAGCCCCTCGAGGAACATCTTCGCGCTCTTGCGATCGGAGCCTGCCGCTTCGGACAGGGCCTGGATCAACTCGGTCTTCGTCATCGAAACATCCTCCAAAGGTGGGAAAACACGAACCGCAGTATGCACTTTTGCTAGAAAAAATCAATACAAAAACGATCTCCGTCGTGCGTCGACCGCGCGCGCGACCTCGGACGCCGTTCCGGATGACGCATCGACATGAACGTCGGCGAGCGCGTAAGCGGCGCGGCGGCGCTCGAAGAACGCGCGGCGATCGAGCGCATCCGCGAGCGCCAGGAGAGGACGGGACGACGGATCGTCGACGCGCGCCCGCGCCACCTCGAGCGGGAGATCGAGCCAGCACGAGACGCCGTTCGCGCGGATGAACGCGCGATGCGGAGCGCCGAGGAAGAGTCCGCCGCCGGTCGCGACGACGAGCCTGCTGCGACCTTCGAGCGAGAGGAGCGCGCGCCATTCCGCCTCGCGGAACGCGCCTTCGCCCTCGGTGCGGAAGATCGTCTCGATCGTCGTTCCGCGCTCGCGCTCGACGATCGCGTCGGTGTCGGCGAACTCCCAGCCGAGATCGTGAGCGAGCGCGCGTCCCACCGTCGACTTCCCCGCCGCCATGAATCCCACGAGGTAGATCGCGCGATCACTCATGCGCAGGGCCACGCTCCCCCGCAGCGACCGCGACGTCGAGCGTGTTCTCGTCCGGCGTCCGCGGGCACTGGAAACGCTCGGGCTCGCCGTACGCGCACGACGGGTCGTACGCACGATTGAAGTCGAGCGTGTACGGCCCGCCCTCGTCCCCTTCGAGATCGACGTAGCGTCCCGCGGCGTACGTTTCCTTGCCGCTCGTCACGTCCTTGAAGGGGAGGAAGAGGCCGGCGCCCCCCGGACGCGCCGGGAGATCGAGGAGACGGTAGACCTGGAGCATGAGCACGCGGCCGTCGCGCTCGAACCGCACGCGGCCCCACCGCTCGCACGGCCGCGCCTCGCCGGTCGTCGTGACGATCGTCATCCGCTCGGGGTGTTCGTACGGCTCGAGCATCCCGCCGTAGCGCCACGACGGATCGAGCGGGTAGTACGGGAGCCCCTTGAACGCGCTGCGCGCCGCCTTCGGCAGCGGCGAGTCCGCGTCGGTCCGGAACGTCTCGTCCTTGGCGAGGCGATCGGTGGCGATGTCCCTTGCCCACGACGCGGGCGGCGGCACCGGCGTCATGACCGACGGGTCGCTCGCGCCACAGGCCGCGCACAGGAGAACGGCGGCGACGAGGAAGCGCCTCACGACCACGCCGTCGGAATCCTGAGGGTCCGTCCCAACTTGTCCCGGTGCAGGAGGTAACCCTGCGCACGGCCCATCTCCCAGAGGCGTCGCGTCACGTCGACGTCCTTCCTGCAGTACTGCTCGATGAGGTCGATGCGCCCCTGCTTCCACCACTGCAGGCTCTGGAGGCCGTCCCCCGCCTTCGACTCGCCGAGGTTGACCTCCGAGAGGTGGCCCAGCGAGACGCGGAAGCCGACGCAGTCATGGATGACGCCGAGCAGGTCGAGCGTCCGGATGCGTCCGAGGTCGCGATCGGTGTACCCCGAGAGGACCGCGAGATCGAACCGGTCGATGTTGAATCCGATCACACGATCGGCGAAGGCGAGGTCGAGGAGAAGCCGCTCGACGTCGGTTTCGTAATAGGTCCGGTAGCACCGCGCTGCGGCATCGAAGACGACGGCGAGAGCGAGCCCCATCTTCGCGACGTGGTTCCAGCCGCCGACCTCGTCGGCGCTGCGCTGGGTCTCGAGATCGAAGACGAGCACGCGATCGCCCGAGACGGCCGGCGTGGGGACGGCGCGCGTGATCCCGTGCTTCTTGATCGGCGGAGCGACCGGAACGGGCACCGACGTATCGTCGAGGTCGACGGCCTCGTCCCCGAGCACGATCGCGAGGAGACGTGTCGCCCCGGCCTTGTCGAGGGGCTTGTTGCCGTTCCCGCACTTCGGTGACTGGATGCAGGCGGGGCAGCCGGCGTCGCACGGGCACGCGGCGATCGCCTCGCGCGTCTTGGCGAGGAGGGTCTCGAGGTCGCGGAAGGCGCGCTCGGCGAGCCCCGCGCCTCCCGGCACTCCGTCGTAGAGGAAGATCGCAGGCCCCCCGATCTGCGGGTGCATCGTGTAGGAGATCCCGCCGACGTCGCCACGGTCGGCGATCGCGAGCAGCGGGAAGAGCCCGATCGCGGCGTGCTCGGCGGCGTGGAGCCCTCCCATGAAGTGCAGACCGTCGGCGGCGAACGCCGTGGCGAGCGCCGGGGGGATCTCGATCCATAGACCGGTCGTCTCGTACATCAAAGGCGGTGCGTCGAGCGGATAGGTCGCGATCGCCTCGCCGCCGAAGAGGCGCTTCTTCTGATACTCGCGAATGCGGACGGTCACCTTCAGGCGGCCGAAACCGACGGAGATCGCGCCGCCGGGAACCGGCAGCGCGCGCTCCTCCAGCCGGTCGAGGATCTCCGTCTCCTTCTCGCCGAGGACGACGGTGTAGTAGTCCGCGCGCACCGATCGCGCGATCACGCGCTTGTGCTCCGCCTCGAGGGCGTCGATCACGTACGACTGGCCGGCGTGCAGGTAGATCGCGCCCGGATGACATTCGTGCCAGACGCGCATCGCGTCGATCGTACCGAGCATGCGCCCGCGCCCCGCTTCGAGGATGGCGTAGGGCGCACCGGCGCTGCGCGGGCTGATCTCGCGCTGCGGGCGCCTCCGGTAGGAAACGTAGCGCCGCCCTTCCGCATCCTTGGCGAGCCGGCCGGCCGCCGTCAGGTCCCGGACGAGGTCGCGGCCGCGCGGATCGAGCGCATCGACCTCCGTCGAGGTCAGCGCTTCTTCGGCCGCCGCGCACACGAGGTGCGCGCCGGCGACGACCGGGTTCCATGGATCGAGGACCGCTCGCTCGAACGCGCCGTCGAAGAGCTCGTCGGGATGCGCGACCAGGTACTGATCGAGCGCGTCGGGCAGCGCGATGAGGATGACGAGCGCGTCGCGCCCTTCACGCCCGACCCGGCCGATGCGCTGCCACGTCGACGTGCGCGAGCCCGGATAGCCGACGAGCACGCAGACGTCCAGCCCGCCCACGTCGATGCCCAACTCGAGCGCGCTCGTCGAGAGGACGGCGAGCAGCTCGCCGGAGTAGAGCTTCTTCTCGATCGCGCGCCGCTCCTCGGGAAGGTAGCCCGCGCGATACGGGGCGACGTGGCGGCGGAGCTCGGGGGCCTCCTGCGCGATCCACGTGTGGAGCAGCTCCGTGACGCGCCTCGCCTTCGTGAACGCGATCGTCCGCGCTCCTTCCCGCGCCGCGGCGACGACCGCGCGCACCGCGGCCGTGTAGGGCGAGACGGTGACCGGATTGACGACGATCACGTCCCGCGCGGCCGAAGGCGCGCCCGATCGGTCGACGAGGCGGAACGGCACCCCCGCGAGCGACGCCGCGAACTCGTCGGCGCGCCCGATCGTCGCCGACGCCGCGACGAACGACGGCGACGCCCCGTGGAGCGCGGCGAGGCGCCGCAGTCTCCGCACGATGTGGTGGACGTGGGCGCCGAAAACGCCGCGGTAGACGTGGAGCTCGTCGAGCACCACGTAGCGGAGGCGCGCGAGGAACGGCGCCCAGTCGGCGTGGTACGGGAGGATCCCCGCATGGAGCATGTCGGGGTTCGTGATGAGGACGTCGGGCGGGTCTTGCTTGATCTTGCGGCGCATGCCGTCGGGCGTGTCGCCGTCGTAGATCTCGAAGGTCGGCGGGCGGAGGCGTCCGGTCGCCGCGGCGAGCGCGCGGAGCGTAGCGAGCTGGTCCTGCGCGAGTGCCTTCGTGGGGTAGAGAAAGAGCGACGTCCCCGGCGGGTCGCCGAGCGCGGCCTCGATCGCGGGGAGCGCGAAGACGAGCGACTTGCCCGACGCCGTCGGCGTCGCGACGAGCACGTTCTCCCCCGCGCGCGCGGCATCGAGCGCCGCCGCCTGGTGCGCGTAGAGCCTCTCGGCGCCGAGCGCACGATGGGCCTCCTCGATCTCCCGGGGAAGCGGGCGCTCCGTCGCCGCGTACCGGGGTTCGGATCCGTCGAGACGTCGATGATGGGCGACCTTGGGGCCGAGGAGCGGATGCTCCAGGATGCGGCGGACGACCGGATTCATGTGGGGCTCGCGGGAGGAGGCCGGGCCGCGGATTATAGCCCGGCGAGCGCCTCGCGGGTCCGCACCGTGTCGGGGTGCTCGTCCCCGAGGACACGCTCGCGGATGCCGAGCGCTTTCTCGAATGCTTCCTTGGCCTCCGCGGTCCGCGCCTGCCGGCGCCGGAGCTCGGCGAGGTGGACGAGCGCGGCGGCGCGGGCGGGGTTGTCCGGAGGAAGGCTCGCATCGAACGCCGCGAGCGACTTCGTCAATGCCTCCTCGGCACGCTCGAGCTTCCCGTCGGCCAGGTACATCTCCCCGAGCGCGTCCTGGACCGGAGCGACGTCGGCGCTCGAGTCACCGAACAAGATCGTCCGGCTTTCGAGCGCTTCCTCCAGGAGCGGCGCGGCTTCCGCGGTCCGCCCTCGTCTCACGAGAACGAGACCGAGCATGTAGACGCCGCGGATGTGGTTGATGTCGGTAGGCTGATAGGCGTTTCGCAGACGCAGCGCCTCCCGCTGCTCCGCCTCCGCGCGCTCGAGATCCCCGCGAATGAGGTAGAGGGTTCCCAGGCTGTCGTGGGCGGAGGCGACGTACGGAAGCCAGTTCGGCTTCGACGATCCGTACAGGGCCAGTGCTTCCCGGATCAGCGCCTCCGCGTCGTCGAGCTTGCCGAGGTCCCGCCGCACGCAGCCCAGGTTCTCCAGGATGTAGCCGAGATCGTCGTGCCGCGTGTCGGGACGCGAGCGCGCCCGAGCGGCCGCCGACGCGAAGATCGCCTCGGCCTCGCGAAGCCGTCCTGCGATCACGAGGTATTCGCCAAGGCTGATCGTGCGCGCGGAGGCCTCCCAATCCGGGTCGCGCAGAACGTCCTTCCGGATCTCGACGGCGCGCGTGAGACACCGGATCGCCGGGTCGTAGAGGCTCGCGGTCGCGAGCGCGGCGCCGACGTGCTCGAGCAGGCTCACCGTCGCTTCCGGTCGATCCGGCCAGCGTGTCTCGAGGGACGAGACGAGCCGCTCGACCGCTTGCGGATCGAGCACGCGGTCGGAATAGATCCCGAACGTCAGGTCCGCGCGCACGAGCTCGGAGAGGACCTTCGCGCCCCGCTGTGCCGCGCGTGCCTCCTGGTTCGCGCGGTTCCGCTCGGCGACCAGGTTTCGAGCGACCACCGTCATCGCGATGCCGAATCCCGCGAGGAGCACGACGACGAGGGCGAGCGCCGCGAACGGCACCTTGTGCCGGACGACGAGTTTCCGGAGCTGGTAGGCCGCGCTCGGCGTGCGTGCGAGGACCGGCTGGCCCGCGCGGAACCGGCGCAGGTCGTCCGCGAGCGCCGAGACCGAGCCGTAGCGGCGGTCGGGGTCCTTCTCGAGCGCCGTGCCGACGATCGTCGCGAGATCGGGATCGAGCCGCCACGGTGCCTTCCACAGGCTCCGGAGCGCACGGGGCGGCTCGTCGCGCAGCACGCGCGGCACGTCGAACGCCGGGACCTCCTCGAGATCGAACGGGTGCGCCTTCACGAGCATCTCGTGGAGGACGATGCCGAGCGCATAGACGTCGGCGCGCGCGTCGACGCGGTCGGGATCGCCGGCGAGCTGCTCGGGGCTCATGTAGGCGAGTGTCCCGCGGAGCGTGCCGAGCTCGGTCGCCTGCGTGGCCCGCACGAGGTCGACGTCGGTGATCCGGGCGAGGCCGAAGTCGAGGACCTTGACGTGCCCGTCGATCGTCACGACCAGGTTCGACGGCTTCAGATCGCGGTGGAGGACGCCTCGTTGATGCGCGTACGCGACGGCGTCCGCGATCTCGAGGAAGAGCCCGAGGCGTTTCTCGATCTCCTCACGCGAAGGCGGATCGGGCCTCGATGCGAGCCAGGCGTCGAGCGCCTCGCCGAACGCGAGCTCCATGGCGAAGTAGTGGAATCCGTCGTCGGTGCGTCCCGAGGCGTAGAGGCTCGCGATCCCGGCGTGCTCGAGCCGTGCCAGCGCTTGGACCTCACGCCGGAAGAGGCGCAGCACGGCTTCGTCGACGAACTGCTCGCCGCGCACGACCTTGAGCGCGACACGGCGCCCGGTCTCCGTCTCGGCGGCCTCGTACACGACCCCCATCCCGCCCCGCCCGATCTCGCGGACGATCGAGAACGTGCCGATCGCGGAGGGAGGCCCGATGTCGCGCGTCATCGCGAGCGAGAAGATACGTCGTCCGGGAGCGGCGCCGTGAGATCGATCGCGCCGACGACGATGCGTGCGCAGTGCAGGAGATGGCGCGTCGGGCCACCCTCGTCGCGCCGCGCGTCCCGGACCCCACGGACGAGATCGAGATAGTCCGCATCGGGCCGCCCGTAGAGGATGTCTCCGACGATCGCGTGTCCGATCGCCTCGAGATGGACGCGGAGCTGATGGCGGCGTCCGGTCTCCGGGAACAGGCGCAGCAGTGTCGCGCCGCCGAGCCGGCGCTCCACGCGCCACCGCGTCACCGCGCGCTCGCCGCCTTCGACCACCGAGCGGCGCACGAACACCTTGCGCCCTTCGACTTCGCCGATCGGACGATCGATCGTCCCCTCGTCGCCTTCGATCTCGCCCGTCACGATCGCGACGTACTCCTTGTGGACCTCGCCGCGCTCGAACGCGGTCGCAAGCGTGCTCGCGGCCCCCGCGTCTTCTGCGACGAGGAGGACGCCCGACGTCTCGCGGTCGAGACGGTGGACGAGACGCAGCTCCTCGCAGCCTTCCTGACGGCGCAGCATGCGAATGATCGTGTTCTCGCGGACCGTGTTCACCGGATGGACCGGAATCCCCGCCGGCTTGTCGACCGCGAGCCAGCCGTCTCCGCGCGCGAGCACCGGAATCTCGAGATCGAGCAGCTCCTCGACGATCGGCGTATAGCCGATGCGCACCTCGCCGCCGGGACGCACGGGTGTCGATGCCCGAGGCCTCACCCCCCACGACAGAATCACGCGCTCCTCGATCGCGCGCTGGATGCGTGCGCGCGAGAGGCCCGGGATGCGCTCGTGCATGAAGAGGTCGAGGCGCTTCCCCCGGTCACGCTCGCCGACGGCGAAGACCGTCTGCGGCTCGCTCACGCGATTCGCCAGCGCAGCGCTTTCAGGATCGCGCGGTTCGCCTCGGGCATGCCGAGCGCGTCGAGCGAGGCGGGGTCGGCCCACGCGTACGGCCTGCCGCCGTCGACGCGTGGCTCACCGCCGGGATCGTCGACGAGGAAGACGTGGAAGCGGAGGCGGCGATCGGGGTAGTCGTGGACGAACATCAAGAGGGGCTCGGCAGCCTTCGCCTGGAGCCCGGTCTCTTCCTCGAGCTCACGAAGCGCCGCCGCCTCGGGCTCCTCGCCCTCTTCGACCTTGCCGCCGGGAAACTCCCAGGCGCCGCCCTGATGGACGTCCTCGGCGCGCCGCGCGACGAGCACCGACCGGCCGCGCCTCACGACGGCGAGCGCGATGTCGAGGATCAGGCCGACGCTCCGGCTCCGGCGGTCGTGTAATCGTAGAAACCCCGGCCGCTCTTCTTGCCGAGCCAGCCCGCCTCGACGTACTTCCGGAGGAGCGGGCACGGCCGGTACTTGGCCTCGCCGAGCCCCTCGTGGAGCACCTCGAGGATATAGAGGCAGGTGTCGAGCCCGATGAAATCCGCAAGCGTGAGCGGGCCCATCGGGTGGTTCATGCCGAGCTTCATGATCGTGTCGATCGACGCGGCGTCGGCGACACCCTCGTGGAGGCAGAAGATCGCCTCGTTGATGAGCGGCATGAGGACGCGGTTGCTGACGAAGCCCGGGAAATCACGGCAGAAGACCGGCGTCTTGCCCATCGTCTCGGCGAGGACCTTCGTCGTCGCGGCGGTCTCGTCGGTCGTCTGGAGGCCGCGGATGACCTCGACGAGCTTCATGACCGGCACCGGGTTCATGAAGTGCATCCCGATCACCTTCTCCGGACGCTTCGTCGCCGCCGCGATGCGCGTGATGGGGAGCGACGAGGTGTTCGTCGCGAGGATCGCCTTGGGCTTCACGATCTTGTCGAGCGCCCCGAAGAGCTCGAGCTTGACGTCGAGCTTCTCGACCGCCGCCTCGACGACGAAGTCGCAGTCGGCGAGATCCTCGAGCCGCGTCGTGCCGGAGATCTTCTCGAGTGTCGCGTCCTTCTCGGCGCCGGTCATCTTCCCCTTGTCCACGCCGCGCTGGAGGTTCTTCGCGATCGTCTCGAGGCCCTTCTGGACGAAGCGTTCCTCGATGTCGCGCATGGTGACCGCGATCCCCGCCGCCGCGGCGACGTGCGCGATCCCGTTCCCCATCTGTCCGGCGCCGATGACGCCGAGCCGTTCGATCTTCATGAGAGCCTCCTGATCGCCATGCCGACGGCGTTTCCGCCGCCGAGGCACAGCGCCGCGATCCCCTTCTCTTCCTTGCGATCCTCGAGCGCGTGCAGGAGCGTCGTCAGGATCCTGGCCCCCGAGGCGCCGATCGGATGCCCGAGCGCAACCGCGCCGCCGCGCACGTTGTGCTTCTTCGGGTTCAATTCGAGCACGCGCTGGAGCGCGACCTGCTGCACCGAGAACGCCTCGTTGAACTCGTAGAGGTCGACGGCGTCCGCCGTCCAGCCGGTCTTCTCCCAGAGCATGCGGACCGCTTTCTCGGGCGCCATCATCACGAGCTCCGGCGCGAGCCCCGACGACGCGTAGGCGACGATCTCCGCGCGCGGCGTCAGGCCGAGCTTCTTCGCCGTCGCCTTCGACGTGACGACCACCGCCGAGGCGCCGTCGTTCACGCCGGGCGCGTTCCCTGCGGTCACGGTGCCATCCTTCTTGAACGCCGGCTTGAGCGCGCGGAGCGCCTCGATCGTCGAATCGCGGCGCGGGCCCTCGTCGGTGTCGACGATCGTCGCGCCCTTCTTCCCGGGGACCTCGACCGGGACGATCTCGCGCTTGAACATCCCCGCGTCGATCGCCGCGACCGCCTTCTGGTGGCTCTCGAGCGCCCACTGGTCCTGGTCGGCGCGCGTCACCTTCCAACGCTCCGCGACGACCTCGCCGGTGTTCCCCATGTGGTAGTCGTTGTACGCGTCCCACAGTCCGTCGTGGATCATCGCGTCGAGGACGGTCTGGTTGCCCATGCGGAAGCCGGCGCGCGCGTTCTTGAGCAGGTACGGCGTGTTCGACATCGACTCCATGCCGCCCGCGACGACGATCTCCGCGTCGCCGCACTTCACCGCTTGCGCCGCGAGGACGACCGCCTTCAATCCCGACCCGCACACCTTGTTGACGGTGAGCGCCGGCACGGTGTCCGGGATCCCGCCGAAGATCGCCGCCTGGCGCGCGGGGTTCTGGCCGAGCCCCGCGCCGACGACGTTCCCCATGATCACTTCGTCGACCTGCTCGGGCGAAAGGCCCGCCCGCGCGACCGCTTCGCGTACCGCGATGGCGCCGAGGCGCGTCGCGGGAATCGAGGAGAGGGCGCCCAAGAACCTGCCGATGGGCGTGCGAACGGCGCTCACGAGGACGGGGTTGTCCATGAAGGACCTCCTGGAGCGCGAAATTCTAGCAGCCGGTGCTCGTCAGGCCAGGCGGCCGGAGATCTCGGCGAGGCGCCGGAAGCGAGCGGCCAAATCGGCCGTGAGCGCTCCGTCGGCGGCGCGCCAGCGCCAGTTGCCGTCGACGATGCCGGGAGTGTTCATGCGCGCGGCCGACTCGAGACCGAGGAGGTCCTGGAGCGGGACGATCGCGAGATCGGCGACCGAGGTCATCGCGACGCGGACGAGCGTCCACGCGATCTCGTCCGCCGTCCCGCCCACGTAGTCGAGCACGCGCCGCCGCGCGCGCTCGTCCTGCGCCATGAGCCACCCGCGCGCCGTGTCGTTGTCGTGCGTGCCGGTGTAGACGACGGTGTCCTTGACGAGGCGGTGAGGCGCATGCTCGGACGCCGGATCGTCGAAGCCGAACTGGAGCACGCGCATCCCCGGAAGGCCGAGGGCGCGGCGGAGCTCGACGACGTCCTCCGTGATCACGCCGAGGTCCTCGGCGACGAACGGCATCGATCCGAGCGCGGCGCGGGCCGCCTCGAAGAGCGAGAGGCCGGGCCCGGTCTCCCACGCGCCGTCGGCCGCCGTCTTGGCCGAGGCGGGCACCGACCAGTAGCCCGCGAACCCGCGGAAGTGATCGAGCCGGAGCGCGTCGTGGAGGGCGAGCCCGTGACGGAGGCGCGCGATCCACCACGCGTAGCCGGTCTCGCGCGCACGATCCCATCGATAGAGCGGATTCCCCCAGAGCTGTCCCGTCGACGAGAAGTAATCGGGCGGAACGCCGGCGACGCGAAGCGGCGCGCCCTCGGCGTCGAGCATGAAGAGATCCTGGTGCGCCCACACGTCCGCCGAGTCCTGCGCCATGTAGATCGGCACGTCGCCGAGGATCGCGATCCCGCGCCCTTTCGCCTCCTCGCGGAGGGCCCGCCACTGCGCGAAGAAGACATACTGGAGGCGCCGGTGGCGCGCGATCGCGTCCCCGAGCTCCCCGCGCGCCGCGTCGAGCGCTGCGGGCTCGCGCCGCCGGATCTCCGCCGGCCACGCCATCCACGGCACGCCGGGGTGGCGCTCCTTGAGCGCGGCGAAGAGGCTCCAGTCGTCGAGCCAGAACGCGTGCTCGCGCTCGAAGGCGGCGAGCCGCTCGGCGTCGACCGACGCCTGATCGCCGAACCAGCCGGGGTCGCCCGCGAACGCGGAGAGCGTGTTGTAAGGCGAGCCGCCAGGCCCCGGCGGTCCGAGCGGCAGCACCTGCCAGACGCCGGCGCCGGCTTCCTGCGCCCACGCGAGGAACGAGCGGACCGGTTCGGCGAGCGATCCATCGCCCTTGGCGAGCGACGTGGGGTGGACGAGGACGCCGGCGCGGCGCTCCATCTATCCGGGAGGCCAGGTCATCGGCCTGCCGCCGAGGACGTGGAGATGGAAATGGAGGACCGTCTGCCCGGCTGCGGGGCCGACGTTCGTCACGACGCGGTAGCCGTTCGCTCGGCCCTCCTTCGCGGCGACCTCCTTCGCGACGAGCATCAGGCGTCCCAGGAGATGCGCGTCTTCCGCCGTTCCGTGATCGAGAGAAACGATGTGCCGCTTCGGGATCACGAGGACGTGCGTCGGAGCCTGCGGGTCGAGGTCGCGGAAGGCGACGACCTCGTCGTCCTCGTGGACGACGGTCGACGGGACCTCCTTGGCCGCGATGCGGCAGAAGATGCATGACGTCGTCATCGGATCCTCTCGATCGACGCGCCGAGAGCCGAGAGCTTCGTCTCCATCGACTCGTACCCGCGGTCGAGATGGTAGGCGCGATCGACGACCGTCGCGCCATTGGCGGCGAGGCCGGCGAGGACGAGGCATGCCGAGGCGCGGAGATCGGTCGCCATGACCTGCGCGCCGGTGAGGCGCGTCGGCCCCACCACCACCGCCGAGCGGCCGTCGATCCGGATGTCGGCGCCCATGCGCTGCAGCTCCCCGACGTGCATGAAGCGGCGCTCGAAGATCGTCTCGGCGATGAGCGCAGCGCCCGTCGCCTGCGTCATGAGCGTCATGTACTGCGCCTGCATGTCGGTGGGGAATCCTGGATGCGGGCTCGTTCTGAGGTCGCGCGCGACGAGGCGCTCGGGGCGCTTGACGCGCAGGGCGTCGCCGGCCGGCTCGACCCGCACCCCGGCGGCGTCGAGCTGTTGGAGCACCGCCTCGAGGTGGTCGGCCCGGGCGCCCGCGACCTCGACCGACTCGCCGACGAGCGCACCGGCGCACAAGTAGGTCGACGCCTCGATGCGATCGGGGATCACGCGGTGCGTCGCGCCGTGGAGCGGCCTCCCGCCCTCGACGACGATGTCGCCGCTCCCCGCGCCCTTGACCTCCGCCCCCATCGCGTTCAAGAGGTCGGCGAGGTCGACGATCTCGGGCTCCCGCGCGCAGTTACTGAGATGCGTCGTCCCTTCGGCGAGCGTCGCCGCCATCATCAGGTTCTCGGTCCCGGTGACGGTCTTGAACGGAAAGGTGATCGCGGCGCCATGAAGCCGGTACGCCTGCGCCTCCACATAACCGTGCTCGATCGTGATCGACGCCCCCATCTTCTGGAGGCCGTCGATGTGGAGGTTGATCGGGCGCTCGCCGATCGCGCAGCCTCCGGGGAGCGACACCCGCGCCTTGCCGTAGCGCGCGACGAGCGGGCCGAGCACGAGGACCGACGCCCGCATCGTCTTGACGAGATCGTACGGCGCCTCGAACGATTGCAGCTTCCGGACATGGACGGTCGCCGTCCCGCCGCCGCCGTCGGAAACGTCCGCCCCGAGCTGCTCGAGCACGCGGAGCATCGTGCGGACGTCGCGCACGCGCGGGAGGTTGGCGACCTCGACCGGTTGATCGGTGAGGAGCGTCGCCGCGAGGGCCGGGAGGGCCGCGTTCTTCGCCCCGGCCACCTGGACACGCCCGGCGAGGCTGCGTCCGCCGACGATTCTGAGCTTGTCCATCGAAGGCGCGGATCATAGCATCGCGACTTGCTAGAATTCCCGCTTGCACGGCCCGATTTCCCCGTGCACGGAGCCCCCGAGCGATGCTCGACCTTCATCTCCTCAGGGAGCGGCCCGACCTGGTCGCCCAAGGCCTCAAGAAGCGCGGCCAGGTGCCCGCGCTCGACGAGCTCCAGGCGCTCGACGCGAAGCGCCGCGCCCTCCTCGTCGAGATCGAGGGCCTGAAGCGGAAGCGCAACGAGAGCTCGAAAGAGATCGGACAGATCATGAAGAGCGGCGGCGACGCAGCGGCGCTGCGCGCCGAGATGAAGGCGGTCGGCGAGAAGGTCGCCACGCTCGAGGCCGAGGGAACGAAGGTCGAGGAGGCGCTCGCCGAGCTGATGAAGCGCCTGCCGAACATCCCGCACTCCAGCGTCCCTGAAGGCGCGACCGAGAACGACAACGCCGTCGTCCGCACGTGGGGCACGCCGAGAAAGTTCGACTTCACGCCGCAGGCGCACTGGGACCTCGGTGCCGCCCTCGGCATCCTCGACTTCGAGCGCGCCGCGAAGATGACCGGCGCTCGCTTCGCCCTTCTCACCGGCCCCGGTGCCCGGCTCGAGCGCGCGCTCATCAACTTCATGCTCGACCTGCACACGAGGGAGCACGGCTACACCGAGGTGCTGCCGCCGTTCATCGTCAACGCGAAGTCGCTCTTCGGCACCGGCCAGCTCCCCAAGTTCGAGGAAGACCTCTTCAAGGTCGAGCCCGGAAACTACTACCTCGTCCCGACGGCCGAAGTGCCCGTGACGAACATCCACGCCGAAGAAATCCTGGACGCCGACGCCCTGCCGATCGCCTACTGCGCCTACACGCCGTGCTTCCGCAGCGAAGCCGGCTCGTACGGCAAAGACGTGCGCGGCCTGATCCGCCAGCACCAGTTCGACAAGGTCGAGCTCGTCCGCTTCGCGAAGCCCGACGACAGCTACGCCGCCCTCGAGCAGCTCACGAAAGATGCGGAGGTCGTGCTCCAGCGCCTCGACCTCCCCCACCGCACCGTCGCGCTCTGCGGCGGCGACCTCGGCAACGCCTCCGCGAAGACCTACGACATCGAGGTCTGGCTCCCCTCGCAAAACGTCTACCGCGAGATCTCCTCGTGCTCGAACTTCGAGGCCTACCAGGCGCGCCGCGCGAACATCAAGTTCCGCCCGAAGGAAGGCGCCAAGGCCGAGTTCGTTCACACGCTGAACGGCTCCGGCCTCGCGGTGGGACGAACGCTCGTCGCGATCCTCGAGAACTACCAGGAAGCCGACGGCTCCGTCACGGTCCCGCCGAAGCTGCGTCCGTTCATGGACGGCATGGAGCGCATCGCCCCCGGGAGGGGTGGGAGAGTGGTTTAATCCAGCCGCCTTGAAATCGCATCGGACACGTTGAAAGCCCGGCACTTCTCACACCGGGCTTTTCTCATCCGAACTGTCCGGGGAGGACAGTAGAATCCGACCAGCTTGGAAACCCCGTCAGTACCTGAGCGACGGAGCAGAGGTCACGATGAAGACGTCAGAACTTCCACGTCCGGCGAGCACGTGATCGACGACCCGCGCCCAGTCCGACAGCATCCGAAGGATCGCACGAGGTCGGTGGTGGCGGACGCAGACGTCTGTCGCGTACTTGAGGACTGCCACGAAAGGGGCCGGGGAGCAACATGAGAGTTCGCATTCTGATTGCGCTCGCAATCGTCGCGTTCTCGACGCTTTGCGTAGCGGCAGACGACGCGGCGATTCTCGCGGATTTCAAGGCGTTCGCTGCGAAGGAGGCACCGCGGATCCAGAGCGAGTTCTCTTCGCTCCTGACGAGAGCCGGACGTAGAAGTGGAATGCTCGTTGGTCGCATCATGGTGATCGGCGGCTTCGACGGGATGTTGACGCGCTACGCAATTGATCTAAGGCGAACCGACAGCCTCGTGTCACCGTTCGTCGGGACCATCGAGATCTACGGGCGGTCCTTCGGCGATCGTGCGGGAGAGATCTATGTCGAGCTGACGCCTTACCGTGTGACGTATGCCCAGCAGGAGGGGAAGTGGGTAATCGACTCTGATAGTGCGACGCCGAACGCCGCAATGGTCCACGGCAAAGAGAAGCGACAAACGCTCTCGCAAGACTGGCTCCCCTACGCCTCCGGCGAAACGGACACACCGCCCGGTCCGCTACCTGAATAACCCCCCGCACGGGCGCCACACCGCCGAATTTGCCTCCGCGGCAACTGCTACACTCGCCGCGACTTCCGCCTCATAGCCTGGCATTCGGAGGGGTGGGAGAGTGGTTTAATCCAGCCGCCTTGAAAGCGGCCGCGCCCGCGAGGGCGCCGCGGGTTCGAATCCCGCCCCCTCCGCCACTACAGCAGATCCATCACCGTGAACTTCGAGATCTTGTCGTCCGTGAACTCGAGGATCATGTAGTGCGATCCGCTCTGGAACTCCAGGTCGATTCTCACTTTGCGCTGAGCGTCAGGTCCCTTCACCTCAGCCTGATGCGCGGCCACGAACGCCCCGGCCGCATCAGTGACCTTTCCCCAGTAGCCTTTGAGAAACTTGACGTTCGCGGCGTCGTCGCCGACCAGGAGCTGCGCGGCTTCTTCAAATTTCGATGCGCCGGCCAGCGTGGCAAATTTCGATGCCGCGGCCTTAGCGTCATCCGGCGAGAGAGCCAGCGCCGGTGCGACAGAGATCGCGAAAGCGACCAAGCCGATTCCGATCAATCTCATGGGTTACCTCTGTGATGCTGTCGGAATCGTACTGCCGGACTGAGCGCTACTTCAATGTCCGGCTACCACTTCGGACTCGCCAGCTCGATCCGCCAGATCGGCCCGCCGAAGTAGAGCGGGAGCTCGGCCTTCAGGAACGCCGGCGCGTTGTCGTCGAGGATCCACACGTGAAGATCGGGCGGCTGCTTGCCGACGATCGGCGCGAGCGCTCCCTTGATCCCCGGGATGTCGACCTTGAGGACGTAATGGATCGCCGTGCGGGCGAGATCACCCGTGGTGAACTTCTCGCGGCCGACGGTCGAGACCTGGAGCGTCACCATCATCGGCTTAGGTGACGCCGTCACGTACGAGAACGACTTGAGCGGTGTCTCGGGGCCGACGTTCTTGAGCATCGCGAGGACAAGACCGTTCGCGAGATCCGGAGACGTCTTGAAGTGATCTGAATCGGTCTTCGGTTTCCCGTCACCGTCGGTGTAGTGGACTTCGGCTTTGCCGTTCGCCGCGTCGATCGAGAGATCGACGCTCCGTGGGAAGGTCGGGCCCTTCTGGACGAGATGGTCGCTGATCAGCTGGAAGTGACCGTTCTCGCTCCAGACCGCTGTCTCCTCGTGAAGCGAGCCGTCCCTGAAGCGGAAGCTCAGCCTCGTCGTGACGCGATGCCCCTTCGCGACCTGGACGAGATCGCCGTCGGCGATCGCCTTGCCGTCGAGGTCGCGGAGAACGAGGAAGCCGTGGACGAGACCTTCGACATGGCGCACCGCGACCGGCTCCGCTGCGATCGAGCGCCACGAGGCGATGGCGATCACGAGCAGCGCGACACGACGGAGCATCCTTCGATTATCTGGGCGACCTCAGGCGCGCGCTATGAGCGTGAGCCGTTCCTCCTGCTCCGGATCGGAGGCGGTGGGCCAGACACGCTCGACGCTCGCGAAGCCGCCGCGGCGCGCGCGCTCGATGATCTCCTCGACCGATTGCCCCCATTCCGTGATCGTCGCGACCCGGCGCTCGAAGAGACCGCTCGTGCCGCTCGGCGCGAACGAGACGATCTTGAGCGTCGAGCGCCGCGACGACGGCTCCCAGATGCACGCGAGGATCAGCGTCTTCCCATCGCGCTCCTGCACGCTCTGGCTCTCGAGCATCGTCAGTCCCATGCACGTGATCGCGTCGACGACGGCGAGTCCTCCCGGACGGAGATGGCGACGCATCGACGCGAAAGCCTTCTCCCATTGATCGAGATGATCGAGATGGTTGAGCACGTCGCAGACGCTCACGACCCCGTCGAACGTCGCCCCGAGATCCAGCGCGGTCAGATCGCCCGTCGTCCAGGTGACCTCGTTTTTCCGGTCCTTCGCCTTCGCCGCCTCGATCATCGCCGGCGAGAGATCCACGCCGGTCACGCGGTAGCCGGCTGCGGCGAGGTGCAGCGCGAGCGTTCCCGTTCCGCACCCGGCATCGAGGATCGCGGCTGAAGAAGCAATACCGTTTTCCTTCAGGAGACCAATCAGCCGGCCGCCGCGTGTCCCGGCCCACCAATCCCAGCCGTGGGCGTCGTAGTGCCGGGAGATGCCTTCGTACGAGTCCGAGCGCTGGTTCAATGGAGCACGTACTTGCGAACGTAGGCGTCCATGTCGAGCTTGGGATTGCGAAGCATCAGCACGATATCGGGAGAGTAACGCGCACCAATTTCGTAGACCACGAACTCCCTCAAGAGCAAGTCGTCGAGAAGGGGAAGGAGCCGGTCGAGCTCGGGGTCCGTGCCTTTTCCGTTGCCGTGCTCGAGGTGAACCTTGTACGCCACCAGGAGATTGAGCATGCACTCGATGTCTTCTTCCCCGGTCCAACCCTTCTTTGTGCTTCGGTGCGCGGCGGCGTACTCGGGTTCTCCCAGCCAAACCGCTTTGCAGGCCGCCCAGCGATACCAGTGCGCGTATTCCTCCCCCGGAGCATCTCCCGGCACATAACTCACGATGACGTCGTTCTCCTTACGAACGTAGGCCTTCGGTCGAAATGCCGGGGCGTGCCGCGCGATCCCAAACTCCGCTGCGAGGGCCAGGGTCGACTCGTCGTGCGGCCGCAGCGCGAGGGCGCGTGTCCATGCTGCGATCGCGTCGTCCTTCTTGCCGAGCCTGGCGAGCTCACGTCCCACCGAGGTGTATCCGGCGTGGTCGTCAGGGTTGAGCTTGATCGCTTGGCGGTACTCGGAGAGCGCCTTCTCGCGTTCGCCAAGGCCGGAGTACGTGTCACCGAGATGGAGATGGGCGAGATAGCTGTCGGGGAATTTTCTCAGGACTTCGAAGTAGTCCTCGCGCGCAGCCTGGTAGTCCTTCTTTTCGTAGGCCGAGTCTGCAGCCTCCAGAGCGGCGGCCTCCGCCGGTGGGACGGGAAGCTCGATGAGCGACACGGCTCCGCCCGCTCTCCTGATGTAGGGGTGCACGAGGCCTTTCGAGTGCTCCGGCCAGAAGGCGTCCGCAAACTCCTCCGGCCCCATGTTCTTCAGCGCCGACGTCAGCTTTGCGTCGTATTCGACATCCGACTTTTCCTCGATCTTGAAGAAGTCCGTCGGGCCTGGACCCTTGGGCTTGGGATTCGTCTCCCCCGCCCGCGCCGGAGGTATCGCCGCGGCGATCACGGCGAGGATTGGTCCGGCAACTCGGCGCATCATCGAGCGGATCCTAACCTCGAAGGCGGGTTTGACGTCTGGAGTAGAATCCCCCGCTTCATCGGCTTTCTTGATGGGGACACGTCTCCGGTGAGGTGCCGGAGTGGCTGAACGGGACGGTTTGCTAAACCGTTGAACGGGCTTACACCCGTTCCGAGGGTTCGAATCCCTCCCTCACCGCCAATCAGGGGACGAGTGCCGTGGACGGAACAGACGCCAAGATCGAGACCGGCGGGTATCGCGACTTCATCCGCCAGATCGTCGACGAGGACAACCGCACGGGGAAGCACGGCGGGAAGGTCGCGACGCGCTTCCCGCCGGAGCCGAACGGCTACCTCCACATCGGCCACGCGAAATCGATCTGCCTGAACTTCGGCCTGGCGCTCGACTACGGCGGCACCTGCAACCTCCGCTTCGACGACACGAACCCGGCGAAGGAAGAAGTCGAGTACGTCGAGTCGATCATCAAGGACGTGCGCTGGCTGGGTTTCGACTGGGCCGACCGCCTCTACTACGCGTCGGACTACTTCCAGACCCTGTACGACCAGGCGGTCGGGCTCATCGAGAAAGGCCTCGCGTACGTCGACCAGCTCTCCGCGGATGAGATCCGCGAGCATCGCGGCACGCTGACCGAGCCGGGGAAGAACAGCCCGTACCGCGATCGTCCGGCGGCCGAGAGCCTCGATCTGTTCGAGCGGATGAAGCGCGGCGAGTTCGACGAAGGCGCCTGCGTCCTCCGCGCGAAGATCGACATGGGGTCGCCGAACATCAACATGCGCGACCCGGCGCTCTACCGCGTGAAGAAGGCGTCGCACCATCGCACCGGCGACGCGTGGTGCATCTACCCGATGTACGACTACGCGCATCCCCTCTCCGACGCGATCGAGGGGATCACGCACTCGATCTGCACGCTCGAGTTCGAGGACCATCGCCCGTTCTACGACTGGGTCGTCAAGAACTGCCCGACGAAGGGGAAGCCTCAACAGATCGAGTTCGCCCGCTTGAACCTGACCTACACGGTGATGAGCAAGCGGAAGCTCCTCCTCCTCGTGCAGGAGGGGCACGTCGCCGGCTGGGACGATCCGCGGATGCCGACGCTCTCGGGGATGCGCCGGCGCGGCTACACGCCGGAGGCGATCCGCGCCTTCTGCGAGCGCATCGGCGTCGCGAAGCGAGACAGCATCGTCGACGTGCGTCTTCTGGAGCACGCGGTGCGTGAGGATCTCAACAAGCGCGCGCCGCGCGTCATGAGCGTGCTGAGGCCCCGCAAGCTCGTCATCGAGAACTACCCCGAAGGCCAGGTCGAGGAGTTCGAGGTCGCGGTGAACCCCGAGGACGCCTCGGCCGGCATGCGCCGCGTGCCGTTCTCGCGCGAGCTGTACATCGACGACGACGATTTTCGGGAAACGCCGCCGCCGAAGTACCACCGGCTCTTCCCGGGGAACGAGGTGCGGCTGCGCGGAGCGTATCTCGTGAAGTGCACCGGGGTGAACGGCGACACGATCGTGTGCACCTACGATCCCGCGTCCCGCGGCGGCGCCGCTCCCGACGGACGGCGCGTCAAGGGAACGATCCACTGGGTCTCGGCGGCGCACGCGGTGCAGGCGTCCGTCCGCCTGTACGAGTCGCTCTTCACCGCGGAGAACCCGAACGACGAGAGCGACGGGAAGGACTGGCGCGCGCACCTCAATCCGGGCTCGCTCGTCACGCTCTCCGGCGCGTACGTCGAAAAGGCGACCGCGGCGCTTCCGCCGGGGACGACGGTGCAGTTCGAGCGCCTCGGCTACTTCTGCGTCGACGCCGAGTCGACCCCGTCGGCTCCCGTCTTCGACCGCACGATCACGCTCAAGGACACGTGGGCCAAGATCGAGAAGAAGGGGTCGTGAGCGTCCGGGTCCGCTTCGCGCCGAGCCCGACCGGATACCTGCACGTCGGGGGCGCGCGGACGGCGATCTTCAACTGGCTCTACGCGCGCCATCACGGCGGCGTGTTCGTGCTCCGCATCGAGGACACCGACGAGCAGCGCTCGTCTGAAGAGCTCGTGCGCGCGATTCTCGACGGGATGGCCTGGCTCGGCATGGCTCCCGACGAGGGGCCGTTCTTCCAGACGGCGCATCGCGCGCAGCACGTCGCCGACGCGCGCCGCCTCCTCGATGAGAACAAGGCGTACCGCTGCTTCTGCGACGCGGCGACGCTCAAGGCGGAGCGCGAGGCCGCGGAGAAGGCCGGCGGCGGCTACATCTACCCGCGGCGCTGCCTCGGCATCCCGCGCGCGGAGTCCGACCGCCGTGCCGGCGCCGGCGAGCCGTTCGTCGTGCGCCTCGAGGTCCCGCCCGGCGCGACCGCGTGGGACGACGGTGTCCACGGCGCGACGTCGTTCCCGAACGAGGTCATCGAGGATCTCATCCTCCTGCGCTCCGACGGAACGCCGACCTACAATCTCTCGGTGGTGTCGGACGACGTGGCGATGAGGATCACGCACGTCATCCGCGGCGACGATCACATCTCGAACACGCCGAAGCAGATCCTGATCTACCGCGGCCTCGGGAACGAGCCGCCCACGTTCGCGCACCTGCCGCTGATCCTCGGGACGGACAAGAAGCGCCTGTCGAAGAGGCACGGCGCGACCTCCGTCCTCGAGTACCGCGACGAAGGGATCCTCCCCGACGCGATGTTCAACTTCCTCGCCCTCCTCGGCTGGAACCCCGGCGACGAGCGGGTGAAGATGACGCGCGACGAGCTCCGAGCCGCGTTCGACCTCGGCGGCGTCGGGAAGTCGGGAGCGGTCTTCGATCGCGCGAAGCTCGAATGGCTGAACGGGCTCTACGTCGCCGAGATGAGCGGCGCCGCCTTCGAGGCCGAGGCGCGACGGCGGCTCGTCGATGCGGGATTCGCCCCGGGGGACGATTCCCGGCTGCGCGGAATCCTCTCCCTGCTCCAGCCCCGCGTGAAAACCCTGGCCGCGATCGCGGAAGACGCTCGCTTTTTCTTCGTGGCGGACGACGCGCTGGATTACGACGCCGACGGCGTGCGCAAGCACATGAAGGATCCGGCGGCCGTCGGCGCCCTGGCGGACGAGTGGAAGGCCCTTCCGGACTGGTCCGCGGCGGCGCTGGAAAGCTCGCTCCGCGCCCTCGCGGAGCAGCGCGGGCTCAAGGCCGGGCAGCTCATCCATCCCGTGCGCCTTGCGGTGACCGGCCGCACGGCGAGCCCCGGCCTCTTCGAGGTCGTGGAGCTGCTCGGTCGGGAGCGCGCGCTCGGAAGGATGCGGCGGCTTCTCGACCTCGTTTCAGCCGGTTTGGTATAGTGCCGAGGTCCTGCTGGGGAGTCGTCCAATGGTAGGACATGCGGCTCTGGACCGTAGAATCGGGGTTCGAATCCCTGCTCCCCAGCCATGAACGCGATGGTGCTCGACCGCCAGGCGGGCATCGCGACCAAGCCTCTTGCACCGCGCAGCCTCCCCGATCCCCTCCCCGGCCCGCACGAGATCGTCGTCCGCGTCGCCGCATGCGGCATCTGCCGCACCGACCTGCACGTGATCGAGGGTGATCTTCCGCCGCACAGGCTCCCGCTCGTACCCGGGCATCAGGTCGTCGGACGCGTCGACGCCGCGGGCGACGGAGCCATGCGCTTCAAGCTCGGCGACCGCGTCGGGATCGCGTGGCTGCACGCCACGTGCGGCGCGTGCGTCTTCTGCTCCATGGGCGCCGAGAACCTCTGCGAGCGGTCGCTCTACACCGGATGGGACGCCGACGGCGGGTACGCCGAGCGTGCGGTCGTCCATGAAGATTACGCGTACGCGATCCCCGCGGCGTTCGCCGACGACGAGGCGGCGCCGCTCCTCTGCGCGGGGATCATCGGCTACCGGGCGCTCGCGCGTTCGCGCGTACCCGCCGGTGGCCGCCTGGGCCTCTACGGCTTCGGCTCCTCGGCGCACATCGTCGCGCAGCTCGCCAAGGCGCGCGGATGCTCGCTCTACGTCGCGACGCGCGGCGAGGCCCACCGGGCGGCGGCCGAGGAGCTGGGCGCGGCGTGGGTCGGGGGCGCCACGGACGTCCCGCCGGTCGCGCTCGATGCGGCGATCGTCTTCGCGCCGGCCGGCGAGATCGTGCCGCCGGCGCTCGCCGCTCTCCGCAAAGGAGGAACGGTGGCGCTCGCCGGCATCCACATGAGCCCGATCCCGGCGATGGATTACGGGCCGCACCTCTTCCACGAGAAGACCCTGACGAGCGTCGAGTCCAACACGCGGGCCGACGGCGAGGCGCTCCTCCGCGAGGCGGCCGCCATTCCTCTCCGTCCCCGCGTCGCGAGCTTCCCGCTCGCGGAGGCGAACGAGGCGCTGGCGGCGCTCGCGGGGGACGGTTTCCGGGGCACGGCGGTCCTCGTTCCGCTGCTATCCTCTTGAGGCATGGCGGGGCGGATCGCACTCGTGACCGGGGCCGGCGGGGAGATGGGACATCTGCTCCTCCCCGAGCTCACGAGGGCCGGGTACGACCTCGTCACGCTCGACCTCAATCCGCTCGATGAAGGCCTGCGGCCGCTCTGCGCCGAGGCGGTCACGGGAAGCGTCGCCGACTCGGCGCTCCTCACGCGCCTGTTCCGCGAGCATCCCCCCGAGGTCGTCTTCCATCTCGCGGCGCTCCTCTCCTCGAAGTCGGAGCGCGATCCCGATCTCGCGCACGAGATCAACGTCGGCGCGACGCTCGACCTCTTCCGGCTCGGGCGCGAGCGCGCGCGGCAGTCCGGGGTGGACGTGCGGTTCCTCTTCCCGAGCAGCATCGCCGTCTACGGCCTGCCCGATGCCGCCGCCAAGGCGCGCGCGGGGGCGGTCGCCGAAGATCAGTGGAACCAGCCCGCGGGCATGTACGGCTGTAACAAGCTCTACGACGAGATGGTCGGCTCGTACTTCACCGCACGCGCACGGAAGGACGGGACGCCCGGGCTCGACTTCCGCGCGATCCGCTTCCCCGGGCTCATCTCCGCGGAGACCCTGCCGTCGGGCGGCACGAGCGACTACGCGCCCGAGATGATCCACGCCGCGGCCCAGGGCCACCCGTACGCTTGCTTCGTCTCCGCGGACACGCGGATGCCGTTCATGACGATGCCGGACGCGGTCGGCGCGCTCCTCCGGCTCGACGCCGCGCCGGCGGCGAAGCTCACGACGCGGGTCTACAACATCGGCGCGTTCAGCCCCTCCGCGGCCGAGATCAGGGACGCGGTCCTCACCCACTACCCCGACGCCGAGATCGTCTTCGAGCCGGTCGCGTGGCGCCAGGCGATCGTCGACACGTGGCCCGAGAGCGTCGACGACTCCCGCGCCCGGCGCGACTGGGGCCACGCACCGAAGTACCGTCTCGCGGAGGCCGTCAAGAACTACCTCGTGCCCGCGCTCCAGGCGCGCTACGGCGTGCGGGTCGGGCGGCTATAATCGCCGCCCTGTCTACGGAGAATCCCATGGCAAAGAAGAAGGCGAAGAAGGCGGCCAAGAAAGCCGCGAAGAAGGCGATGAAGAAGGCGGCGAAGAAGGCGGCCGCCAAGACGGCCGTCAAGAAGGCCGCCAAGCCGAAGAAGTCCGCGAAGAAAGCGGCCCCCAAGAAGACGACGAAGGCGCCCGCCAAAAAGGCGGCTCCGAAGAAAGCCGTCGCGAAGAAAGCCGTCGCAAAGAAGACCATCGCCGCCCCCTCGCGCGCGACGATCTCGAGGCGGCCGACGACGCGCGACGATCACGCCGGCGTGCGAATCGCGCCCACGGCTCCCGAGCGCATCACCCCGGGTCCGAAGCCGGCGCCCGATCCTCTGGCGATGCCGATCGCGATCCCGGTCGAGCACCCGATCGCGTCGCCGAGCGTCCGTCCGGCGCCGCTCTTCGAGCGCGAGCTGTTCCCGCACGACGACGAGGAGTGACGCTCACCGAGGCACGGCTCGCCGCCACCTCGGTCGCGCTCCGCGTCGCGTTCGCTCCGGTCCTGACGGCCGGCTTCCATCTGCGGATGGTCGGGCGGCCGCATCTTCCCGACCGCGGCGCCGCGATCGTCCTCTCGAACCACGCCTCGTTCCTCGATCCGTTCCTCATCAGCGCGCGGTGCGGCCGGCCGGTACGCTGGCTCGTGTCGCGCGAGTTCTACGCGAAGCCGCAGCTCCAGTGGGCCCTCCGCTGGCTCGGCACGATCCCGGTCGGCGGCGGGCGGAGCATGGTGCGCTCGTACCGGCGCATCGCGGAGGTCCTCTCTCGCGGCGGCCTTGTCGGCATCTTTCCGGAAGGCGGCATCTCACGTGACGGCGAGATGAAGACGTTCCACGAAGGGGCGGCCGTCCTTGCCCGCCGCTTCGACGTGCCGGTCGTCCCGATGCACATCCACGGGAGCTACGAAGCGCTCTCGCGTTACGCGAAATGGCCGCGCTTCGTCCCGATCACGATCCGCGTCGGGCCGCCTCTCAGAGGGGACAGCTTCCGAAACTCGGACAGCAGAGTTTCGGAAGCTGTCCCCTCTAATGAGGTCGCGGCGCTCACCGAGGCGATGCGCGCCGCGATCGCGGCGCTCGAGAGCGAGAACCGAGCCGTGCCGCGTTAGCTGGCCGCGCGAGCGGTGCCTCCGGCGCGGATGGCCTGGACGAGGACGTCCCGGACGTTGTCGACGTCGAGCGGCTTGGCGAGGATCCGGTTCGGCAGACCCTCGAGGAAGCGCAGGCTCTCCTGGCGGACGAGATCGCCGGTCGCGAAGACGAACCGGCGCAGGAGGGAGGGACGCTCCTCCGCGACCCGCTCGTAGAGCGCGCGTCCGTCGAGACGCGGCATGCGCAGATCGGCGACGATGAGATCGAAGTCGGTCTCGAGGATTCGGCTCCACGCCTCTTCACCGTCGCGCGCGGTCGTCACGAGAGCACCGTCGTGCTGCAGAACGCGTGAGAAGAGGTCGAGGATCAACGGCTCGTCCTCGGCGACGAGCACGCGCCGCCCCGCGAGAGCGCGGCTGGGCGGGTGCGCGGCCGGCTCGGCGGCGGCCATCGGTCCCGACGCGCGTGGCAGCGTCATCGTGAAGCGCGCGCCGTGTCCCGGCTGTTCGGGCGCGAGCGCGATCCTCCCGCCGTGCTCCTCGACGATTCCGTAGGAGACCGAAAGGCCGAGCCCGGTCCCCTTGCCGGCCTCCTTCGTCGTGAAGAACGGATCGAAGATGCGATGGCGGACCGCGGGCGGAATCCCGGGCCCGCTGTCCTCCACTTCGAGGACGACCTCGTCCGCCGTCGCCGTGAGGCGCACGGTGATCCGCCCCGGGCCGCCGGTCGCCTCGATCGCCTGCTCGGCGTTGTTGATCAGGTTGAGGACGACCTGCTCGATCTGATGGAAGTCGAAGAGGGCGAGCGGCAACGGCTCCGCCGTCTCGAGCGTGACGTCGACCCTCGAGGCGCGGAGGTGGTAGGTCTTGAGGTCGATGATCTTGCGGACGCAGGCGGCGAGGTCCTGCGCCTTCTTCTCCGCCCGGTGCTTGCGCGCGAAGGAGAGCAGGTTCACGACGATCTTCTGGCAGCGCCGCGCCGACTCGACGATGCGCCCGAGGTCGCGGTCGAGATCCTCGCGCCGCTCATCGCCCTGGATGAGCTGCGCATACCCGAGGACCGCCGAGAGCGGATTGTTGAGCTCGTGCGCGACGCCGGCGACGACCTCGCCAAGGCTCGAGAGGCGATCGGCCTGAGCGAGGCTGCGCTCCGCACGGCGAAGATCGGTCACGTCGCGCCCGAGGAGCACGTGCCCGGCCGTGCCTCCGTTCGGATCGCGGAGCGCCGCGCTCAGGAGGTGGATCTCGACCTCCTCGCCGTCGGGCCGTGTGAGGAGGAGGTCGCGTCCCTTCCTGCCGGTCGCCGCGTGCGGCGCCGCATCCGGAACGATGTCGGCAAGAGGCCGTCCCACCGCTTCGCGCGCGAAGATCCCGGTGAGGTCCTCGGCGGCGCGGTTGAACTCGGTGACGATGCCGCGCGCGTCGACCGCCACGATGACGTCCGGCGTGCCGTCGAGGACGCGGCGGAGCTTCTCGCCGGTCGCGCGGTGGCGCGCCGCTTCCGTCCCGGCGTCGCGATAGAGGAGCGCATTCTTGAGGGCGTTCGTCGATGCGGCGGCGGCGACCCGGCAGAACCGCATCTCGCGCTCGGTGAACGGCACCTCGCGGCTGGCGCGCAGGAAGAGCGTCCCGAGAACTTCCTTCCCGAAAACGAGCGGCATGACGAGGAGCGACCGGTAGCCCATGCGGAGGAGGAGATCGCGCACGGGCTCGAGGAGCGGGTCGCTCGCGACGTCCTCGATGTAGACGGGCTCGCGGGTCTCGACCGCGCGGCGGATCTCCGGATACTTCGTCATGTCGATCGCGAGCATGTCGGCTTCGGGGTTGTCGCTCGCGGCGAGCACGAAGCAGCGCTGCGCCCCCTCGTCGACGAGGACGATCGAGCAGCGATGCGCGCCGACGCGCTCGCCCACCTTGCGCACGATGACTCCCATGATCGTGCGAAGGTCGAGCGACCCGGTGATCGTCTCGGTGATCTCGAGGATCGCGCGCAGCTCGTCGCGCTCGCGCGCGACCGCCGCCCGGCCCCTCCGCTTGCCTTGCAGCCGCCCGAGAACGAACGCTCCCGCGGCCGCGGCGAGGACAAGAGGGAGGACGACGGCGACCGAGATCAAGCGCACCCCACGTGAGCGGAAAAAGGCGGACCTTGGCCAAATATAGGCAGCGAGTACGAGAGTGCAACCGCGGAAGTCGCCTGCTAGAATCCGCGACGGCGCTATCGTCTAGGGGTTAGGACGGGTGGTTCTCAGCCATCAAACCGGGGTTCGAATCCCCGTAGCGCTACCAACCAGATCCTTTGAGATTTCCATCTGACTGGCAGGACTCTGCGGCCACGCTCCATGCGCGCGGGAGGGATTGTGCGCGTTTTGTGCGTGACCGGCTGAAGAAGGCATCGCTCTTACCGGACCGTTCCGTCGGTCTTGATTTCCGCCACATTCGATTTCGTGACGGGAGCCGAGGTGCAAGGCGAGCTTTCGCTGCGCCTCTCGCTGATCTTGCGTGTCCACGATGTCGTAGCGATAGAACATCGCATCGGTCTTCCAGCCGCCGATCTCCTTGATCGTGCTCTTGTCCACCCCAGCACGGCGGAGGTGCCGCGCGGCGGAGTGCCGGAGGTTGTGCCTCCATCGGTGCACGCGAGCGGCAAACGATACGACGAGGGAACGACGGTATATATACCATCGTTCCTACGGCACCTTCTAGTTTTTGCCCTGATCTACCATGTTTTTTGAAAGTGTAGCTCACCCCGGACGCTTAGGTATATATACCTAAGCGTCCGAGCAGCGCGATTTATTGCGGCCACACCCAGAAAGCCCCCTGTTTCAGCATTTTATTTCCAAATGTGTCGCCGAACCTTGCTGTAGTATATATACCTACAGCAAGGAACGAAGGAACTTGGAATGGCGAAATCCAAGCTCGCGGCAAGACCACCGTTGATTTCAAATATTGCCAAGCACCTGGACAGCATTCCGCGACGGACTCTTTCCGAGGACCAACTTCACCAATTGATGTTTGAACATGGCCAACAGTGGCGATTGGGACCGTCGTTCAAATTCGGCGATCTAGTCGAGGCGCTTTCTGACAAGGGCCTTCGGATCATTCGGCTGCGCAGTCGGTCTGGCCGCGTGGTGACACGCTACGCGTGGCGAAACGCGTCCGAGTATGGTGTAGCGCTTTCGCTTTACGGGAATCTCTACCTGTCGCACCTTTCGGCGATGGTGCTTCACGATCTGACCGACCAGGTACCGTCGGTCATGTACGTGAATCGGGAACAGTCTCCGAAACCCTCTCAGGGACGCCTTACTCAGAGCGGCATCGACTTGGCGTTTTCTCGTCCAGCGCGAGAGTCGCAGCTGGTCTACGAGTTCGAAGGGCGACGTATCACCGTTCTGAGCGGAAAAAGTTCGGGGCGCCTTGAAGTTGGTCGAATTCTTGTAAACGATGGCGAGGAACTCGCCGCCACAAACATTGAGCGAACACTTGTCGACATCGTCGTACGTCCAAACTATTCGGGCGGCGTGCCGCAGGTGCTCGCCGCCTTTGAGCGCGCCCGTTCGAGGATCTCCGTCAACGTACTCGTTGCAACGCTGAGAAAACTGGCACACGTATACCCGTACCATCAGGCGATCGGTTTCTTCATGTCACGGGCCGGTTACAGCGAACAACAACTCGCCTTACTTCGACAGTTTCCAGTTCGGTTCAAGTTCTATGTGGCGCATGGAATGAGGCAGCCGGACTTCGATTCAGCGTGGCGCGTCTACTACCCCAAGGGCCTCTAGTTCCAGTACGCGATCAAGCACGAAATCGAAATAGAAGTCGAACTCCTCAGGTTCTCCCGCGACCGCGGCTCGAACCGATTGCCAGTCCGCGCGATGGAATTCCCTTTGCGTTTGTATGTCGCGGAGCAAGACAAGCGGCACCGCCTTCGCGTCAAACGAGTACCGCAAGAGGTCGATAGTTTCTGGATCACGCAAGTTCACCCCCAATGCTTGCATGATCTGATAGATGTCGTAGCAATCTCGACCCCTCGGACTGGGCGTTGTGTTCAACTCGTAGGCCGGAGACTGCTGACAGAGTGCGCGGAGCTTTTCCACAACCAGCATTGCTGGCGAGTAGACGTAAATCCGGAACTCGTCGATGTCGCGTTCCAGCTTCTCGCCGACGAATTCGTACTTGCTAAAGTCGATCCTAAACGTTCGCACCTGGTTTGGACTCAATGCAACGGCTTGGCGTTGTAGATCTTGAAGTCTCCACCCAAGGCGCACGGCGTCGCGTATTCGAATCACCTTGAAGGTTGCCTGGTAACCACCCCAGCGGCCCTCCAAACGGTCGGCGGACGGGTTGCGCGGTCGCGGCTCTAGCGTCATGTCAAACGCGTGGTATCCGGCAGCCTCGAATCGCGCCGTGAGTGCGGCAAAGAGGCGTCCCTGAAGACCGCTGACATCCTCGAAGTCACCTTCTATCGAAAAATCAAGGTCAACTGATGTGCGTCCACCAATGTTGTAGACGAGCGTAAGGGCGTTGCCTCCCTTGAGAACGACTCTATTCATGATCTCGTCATCGGAGAAAACCGCGACGAGCGCGATTCGGCGGATTTCCTCGGTCTCGGGTTCAGGAACCTCCCGTCGTTCCTTTCCACGGCTCCGGCCGCGCGATCGCACTATGGGCAAGGGTTCGTGTTAGGTCTCAGAGCGCCAGAACTATTCGTCCCCAATGAACCCTCCACGCCTCCGGTTACTCCGGTGGCGAGGCTGAACTCCACCAGGCCACTCCCCGGCAGGATCGTGTCGAGCGAGAACGGGTCCGTGACCTGACACGTCCGTGACGCGAGTGGGTTCGACCCCGGCACCTGTGTGTACGTGCCGGACGAGCGCAGCACGGAGAGATCTCCCGTGTAAACGCTGAACACCGACGGTCCCGTCTCCTGCTGCCACTCGACGTACGACTTGTCGTCGGTGCCGAAAATGTAGATCAACCCGTCGTTCACGTCGCAGATGTCCCCTTCACCGTCGTGGTCGAAGTCGGATTGCGTCGGGTTGTAGTCGAGCGAGCAATTGTCGCACGCATCACCCACGCCGTCGCCGTCCGTGTCGTCTTGGAACCCGTTGGGGACGGTGGGACAGTTATCGCAAGCATCGCCACGACCATCCCCGTCCGAGTCCTGCTGATTAGGGTTCGGCGTGTTGATGCAGTTATCGCAGGCGTTGCCCACATGGTCGCCGTCTGCGTCGATCTGGGTCGGGTTCGCCACGAAGCGGCAATTGTCGCAGGCGTTACGCACACCGTCGCCGTCGGAGTCAACCCCCGAACCGTCCTCATCGACTTGACCGTCACAGTTGTCGTCGATGCCGTTACACACCTCGGCGGCGCCCGGGTGGACGCGTGGATCAGCATCGTTGCAATCTCCGCTCAGAATTACCCAACCCGGAGGTGCGCTACACGTGACCTGCGTATTCGAGGGGTCGCCGTAACCATCGCCATCGGCGTCTCGATACAACGTGTGTGTGATTCCTTCGTCAATCAGCCCGTTGCAGTTATCATCAATCCCATTGCATGCTTCGCTAGCGGCAGGATTGACGAGCGGATTCGAGTCGTTGCAATCTCCGGATTGAAGAACCCATCCTGGTGGCGAGTAGCACGTGAACTGAGTGACGGCTGGATCGCCAAATCCGTCGCCATCAAGATCTTGAAATATCGTTCTGAGCAGCCCTTCGTCGACTTGACCGTCACAGTTGTCGTCGATGCCGTTACAGATTTCAGTGGCCCCTGGATGAACTGCGGGATTGGCGTCATCGCAATCGTTGCACGATGTCACCCCATCTCCGTCAGAATCGATGCAGTTGCAACCGACTCTTCCGAAGAACAAGCCCGGGCTTCCAGTCCACTCCACCGCGAACGTCGAGCCGTTCCAACAAATCGCCGGATTGTCACCCGCGGCCACATGAAGATCCGTCAGAATTGGAGCACCTGAACCATTCACACGTGCAAACAAGACCGCACCTGATGAATCTTCGTAGATGATCCCGTATTCCTGGCCGCTCCAAGCCATGAACGGAACTCCAGACGAAGTCGTCGTCACTAGAGTGTCCGAACCAATCTTGTTCCCTAGGCTGTCGAGCCGCGCAAAGTAAATCTGACTCACGAATTGGCGGAAGTCTGTCCACACGAGTCCGTACCCCGCCCCGACAACGACCGGCGAAGCGTGATACGAGTCGCCTTGAGCATTTGTAACGCGCACGTCGGACCCGAGCCGCGCTCCATTTGCATCGAATCGGGCGAACATGATCTCGTAATTCCCGAATCGCGCGTCGTTCCAGGTGAGCGCGAATACTGACCCGTTCCAAGTAATCTCCGGCCATCCAATGTTCGTTGTCTGATTGGACACACGGACATCACCACCGACGGGCGCTCCGAGTCGATCCAATCTAGTGAAATACACTTCATAGTGACTGTTGCGGAAGTCCGCCCAGGTTACACCGTACTGCGAACCCGTCCAGACAATCTGCGGCTGCGCTTTGTCGGCCCCCGAAGTATCCTGCGAGACTCGCACGGCGTTCCCGACCAGAGTCCCACTCGACGAAACGCGTTGAAAGTAGACGGCTGGGAATCCCTCCGTGCGGTCAACCCAAGTAACCGCATACTCTGAGCCGGTCCAACAGACTGTAGGTTCTTTGGACGCGGTGGAATTGCTCGCTACTTGCAGAATGGGACCTAGTTGGCGCCCGCCGGAATCCAGACGTTGAAAGAAAATTCCGCGAGTGTTGTCTAGTCCGTCTTGCCACACTACCGCTGAGCCAGCTGCTGAGTGCGCGAGACCAGTAAATTGACCAACTTGCGGGGACGTTGTGAGCGTCGTTCCTGCACCCATCGGCTCCGGCTGATCGCACGTGAGATCACAACTGGAACTGTTATCGACGGAGAGGTCGCAGTTGTTGTCGTACCCGTCGCACACTTCTGCCGCTCCGGGGTGCGTGTTCGGGTCCGCATCGTTGCAATCGACGGGCGTCCCGCAACCCGCTTGGGCGAAGTAGCCGTCCCCATCAGCGTCGGTGCACTGGGCTAGAGCCGAAGCGCCACAGACGACCACGGTTAGGACGACAACGGCGGCGCGAACACTTACCGCAAATCGCATCGCATCCCCCCACGATTGACACTGGTATACCGCTCACCGGTGCGAGCCACAACTCTGGGAACTTGAGTACACAGACATTGCGGTCTTTCGGGAGGGCCGTGCGAAGCACGTCTCAGAACTCCCCCGCGGTTCAAATAAAAAATATGAAACGCGAGGAGAGCCTGTGGACTCGCTGGCCGGAATCGGGTTCTGGACCTTCGGAGGTCCAAACGAGCCATTCGCCATCTTTTTTGCGTTCCTGGGGGTGGATTAGGGGGGTATTTCGCGGTTATAGAGCGCCGATTCCGGGGTGGTAAAAAACAGCTCTCGCCAGGTTTGACGGAACGATGCAGGTTCGGTTTGGGGGAGGGTGCCCCTACCCCCGGGGGCAGCGGCGTCGGGCGCGCGGCACATTAACGAGAAACGGTCGTCTAAGGAGCCTTCTTGGAGCGCTGCAATGCTTCGGCCATTACGACGTCGGGTATGCCGGCGTCTTTCCAAGCAACGACGTCGTGAGCGGCGAAGGATTCGATGTGCTCGAACTGCTTCACAAACCCCAGGAGCAGATCCGGGCTGACTCCAGCGCCCTGCATCTCCCGTAGGCTCGCAAGAAGTGCTGCAGGAGTGGGGACGGATGGCAGAGCGCCGTCGCCTTTAGATCGTTCGGTGACCGCATCCTGGAATTCCGGTGCCGTCACAAGAGATGCAAGCGCTCCCTTGAGCGCGTCACTGAGTGCCTCATTGTAGTTGTCCGCGTTGTGGGACAACCCGAACCGGTGTGCGTCGCCGGTGACGGATCGCTCCCAAATGACCGTGCCATCGGATGCGGCGAGTACAGCGCGCAGAGTCACGTGTCCTACGATGAGTTCCAAGACGTCGACCCTAAACTCGGCAATTTCGATTCGAAGCGCAGTCGGCGCTTTCTCATCGAGCCGAAAGCCCCACTCGGTTAGGACTCGTCGCGAAATCTCATCAACAAAGGCAGGAACGGACGGCTCGCCTTGGACGTGAATCGGACGCTTGTTCCACCTACCCACGTCAGCCGGATTTCCGCCATCTCGCATGTCGCTCACTTGCACAACATGGATTGGGCGAATGCGTACGCCGGATGGAAGCGGGGGCATTGGGGAACTCACGTTTTCGGTCGGCGTGAACGCCAGGTGTAGCGCCTTCACAGATTGCGCCGACGCAAGGCGAACTGAGCAAGTGGCGAGGCAGATGCCTAGACACGCTCGAACGGCTGCTGACGAAAGACACGTTAGCGCGAAGGCGAAAGCGACCAAAGTCGTTCGTCGGCTCACGGACGCCACCCCCCAACTGCCCGTGATCATAGGACGAACCAGCCGCAACTCACGCACACTTCGCGCACACGACCCTGCAACCCACGATGTCGCAGTACCTTGCAGCCGCTTGTGTGGTCTATGACCTCCGCCGATTCGTAAATCGGGCAGTACCTGGATCAGCGAGGGGGCGGAGCGGGCCAGCCGAAGATCCGACCGAGAGTCCGATCGGCGAGTTCGGGGATGAAGCGCATCGGCGTGCTGCTTAGCAGCGTCGCCCCCGACGCTTGCACCTTATGGTCCGCGCTCGCGGCGAGGCGACGATCCGCGACGCTGAATAGTTCGACCGCTAGCTCGGCCCGATCCGGGTTCCCGCTCCAGGCGGTGGCGTTGTCCTCCCAGTTTGTGAATACACCGCGGAGCACGTAGTCGAAGCCGATCCGCGTGGCCTCGTTGTAACCCTGCTCCAATTCCTTCGACTGGATCGACTGCACGGCGATCCCGTGGCCCATGAGCCTCTCCCGCAGTGCGTCCCCCATGGCTTGTCCGCTGCCGTGCGTCGCGTCCTGCCCCCGTTCTTGGCCGTCGGAGATCTCAAGAATCACGATCCGCGGCATGCTGGAGAGCGTAACGCCAGGCACCAGTTGGCCGGAGGTTTCGTGGACGGGCAAGGCACATGCCGTGACAATCAGGAGCGACGGCGACAAGAGCTTGGCGAGAGTGTTCACTTACGTGCCTCCCGGGAGTTTCCCCACGAAACGGCGGGCGGAGGATACTCTTCCGAGGCGGCTGTGCGTGTTCTGTCCGTGAAGAGGGTGCGAATGCAGGCGAACCGGGGCGACGATCCCTGCCTAGAAAGCCAGCAAGGACCGTCCCCAGTGATACCGTTTCGCCTGGCGTGTGCGGCCCAATTCGGTTCTCAGCCATCAAACCGGGGTTCGAATCCCCGTAGCGCTACCAACTCCGCTCCGAATCCCCTCTAATCTGCCGCCGTCTCGCACGCGAAGATGTCGAGCGTCGCGGGCATGCGCGTCTCGGGGCAGAGCCGCTGCAGGATGCTGAGGACGTTCCGGCGGATGTCGTCGACCCGCTCGGTGGTCAGGGTGTCTTCGATGACCTTGCCCACATACTCGTCCTCGCCGCGCCGGACGATCGTCAGGAAGGTCGTTTCGTCACGTGAGACGTACTTTCTCTCGGTCCCGGAGATGGAATCCAACCGCCGACGCATCGGTCCGTCCATCTTGGTACCGATGAAGATCGGCTGGGTGTCGCGAAGCTTCAATCGTTCCTCCGGGGGCGGCAGGCGAACTCGGCCTAAATCTTGCAGGACCCGGGTTCAAAGTCAAGGCTGGCGGTGAGGGAGGCGCGATGAGCGGACGGATTCTCTTCGTCTCGGACGACATCATGTTCTGGGCGCGCGTGCGGGCGGCGGCCGACGCCGCGTCGCGCGAGATCGTCCGCATCGACGGCGAGGCGGCGATGGAAGACGCTTTTCGCCGCGGTGACGTGAGCCGCGTCCTCGTCGATCTGAGCTGCCGCTCGCTCGACGTCTACGCCTGGGCGGGACGCTGGAAGGCTTCCGCGACCGCCCCGGACCTCGTGGCGTTCGGGAGCCACGTCGATGAGGCGGCGCTGGTCGCGGCGCGCGACGCGGGTTTCGACACGGTGATGCCGAACTCCCGCTTCCACCGGACGGTCGGCGCGCTGATCGCCGGCTAGGCCTCGCCGCCGATCGCGGCGAGCAGCTCGTCGGTCTTCTCGGCGAGGAGAGCCTTGTCGCCCCGGGTCTCCACGTTCAGGCGGATGAGCGGCTCCGTGTTCGACATCCGGAGGTTGAAGCGCCACTGCGCGAGCTCGATCCCCACGCCGTCGGTCTCGTCGACGCCGAGCGCCTGCGCGCCGTAGGTGGCGCGGATGCGCCCCATGACCGCCTTGGCATCGGCGACGCGACGGTTGATCTCGCCGCTCGTCGGGAAACGGCTCATCGCTTCCAGGACGAGATCGGCGAGCGGCGTTCCGGTCTCGGAGATCATCTGGGCGACGAGGAGCCACGGGATCATGCCGCTGTCGCAGTACGCGAACTCGCGGAAGAAGTGGTGCGCGGACATCTCGCCGCCGTAGGCCGCGTCCTCGCGTCGCATGACCTCCTTCATGAACGCGTGGCCCGACTTGCTCTGAACGGGAGTCCCGCCGAGGCGCCGGACGACGTCGATCGTGTTCCAGGTCAGGCGCGGGTCGTGGACGATCTTCGCGCCGCGCGCGCGCTTCAACACCTGCGATGCGAGGAGCCCCACGATGTAGTAGCCCTCGATGAAGCCGCCGTTCCCGTCGAAGAGGAAGCAGCGGTCGAAGTCGCCGTCCCACGCGATGCCCATGTCGGCGCGGTGCAGGGCGACCGCGCGTGCGGTGTCGGCGCGCTTCTCGGGGAGGAGCGGGTTCGGGATGCCGTTCGGAAAGGTGCCGTCGGGCGTGTGGTGGATCTTCACGAAGCGGAACGGCAGATGCGGCTCGAGCGCGTCGATGACGACGCCCGCGCCGCCGTTCCCCGCGTTGACGACGAGCGTGAGCGGCTTGAGCGACGACGGCGTCACGTAGGAGAGCAGATGATCCGCGTACGCCTTGGCGAGATCGACGCGCTCCACGGTCCCGCGCCGCGCCGACGCCGGGAAGTCGCCCGCGAGCGCCAGGCGCTCGATGTCGGCGAGACCGGTGTCCGCGCTGATCGGCTTCGCCTTTTCGCGCACGAGCTTGAGGCCGTTGTAGTCGGCCGGATTGTGGCTCGCCGTCACCATGATCCCGCCGTCGAGACCGAGATGGAACGTCGCGAAGTAGACCTGCTCGGTGCCGCACCGGCCGATGTCGACGACGTCGACGCCCGAGGCCGTGAGCCCATCCCTCACCGCCTGCGCGAGCTCCGGGCTCGTGAGACGCACGTCGTAGCCGACCGCGACCTTCTTCGGCTCGACGAACGCCGCGTAGGCGCGCGCGATCGTCCCCGCCATCTCGCGGTTCAGCTCGTCGGGAATGCGGCCGCGGATGTCGTAGGCCTTGAAGCACGTGAGGCGGCGGGACGAGTTCATCGTGGACTCTCCGGAGTGCGACGGACGAGAATAACACTGCTATCGTGCGGCAGGGTCAAGGCGACGGAGGACGCACGATGGCGACGACGACGAAGACGCGGACGGAGCGCGACACGATGGGCGAGATGGAGGTCCCGGCCGAGGCGTACTACGGCGCGTCGACGCAGCGGGCCGTCATCAACTTCCCGGTGAGCGGCCTCAAGCTCCCGCGCCGCTTCCTCCGCGCGCTCGGCATGATCAAGCGCGCCTCCGCCGAGGTGAACCGCGAGCTCGGCCTCCTCGACCCTTCGCTCGCGGATGCGATCGCGAAGGCCGCGCGCGAGGTCGAGGACGGATCGCTCGACGCGCACTTCCCGCTCGACGTCTTCCAGACCGGCTCCGGCACTTCGACGAACATGAACGCGAACGAGGTCATCGCGAACCGGGCGCTCGAGCTGATGGGCCACAGGAAGGGCGAATACCGGCACTGCGATCCGCACGACCACGTCAACGCGTCGCAGTCGACCAACGACGCCTATCCCTCGGCGCTGCACGTCGGCATGGCCCTCGGCAACGTCCAGCTGCGCGCGGCGATAAACGAGCTTATCGCGGCGTTTCGCGCCAAGGGCGGCGAGTTCGGCGCCATGCTGAAGATGGGCCGCACGCAGCTGCAGGACGCCGTGCCGATGACGCTCGGGCAGGAGTTCGAGGCGTTCGCGGAAACGCTGGCCGGCGAGGTGCGTGCGCTCGAAGCGGTACACCGCGTCCTCTGCGAGGTCAACATGGGGGCGACCGCAATCGGCACCGGCCTCACCGCCCCCGACGGCTACGCGCAGAAGTGCACCGCGCACCTGGCGGCGATCACGAGCCTTCCCATTCACCTCGCCGACAACCTCATCGAGGCCACGCAGGACACTCAGGC
>DASUCV010000024.1 GCA_036275915.1 Candidatus Polarisedimenticolaceae bacterium
TGAATCCCGGGACGGTAACTGAGTTGCACTGCCGCTCGCTTGAACTCAAGGCCGTAGCTTGGCGTTTTCTTCGGGCCCGGTCGCCCCATCCGACACCCCCTAGTTAGGCGGAAGTGTCTACTTTATCGAGGGAAGATCCTGCCACGGCTGCAACGCGTAGTTAGAAAGCGGGCCTGGGCGTTTACTGCTGGTCATACGCGGGCACCGTGAACACTTCGTGGCACTTTGGACAGACCATTTCAGGCTCGAGGTCGATGATCGCATGTGCTAGCAACGGGTGGCCTTTCAGCGCCGCGATGCTTCCCACGAGGTAACGCAGTTCGGTTTCCGTTGATGGCAAGCGCAGTGCGTCAACCGCAAGCGCCTCCGCCCTTTGCAGTGCGGCTCGATAATCCGATTCAATGTCGTCTGGAATGGCAGGGGCTTTCGGACGATGGCGACATAGTTCGACGTAGGCGACGAAGAAGAGGAACGTCGGCCGATCCTCAACCGGCCGCGCCGAAACCGCCGCCACTATGTGAGGGACCGCAGCGTAGGAGGCCGTGTACACATCGTCTTGATGACAGAGGGCGCTCCACAGCGAGTACCAAGGCTCCGCATTGGAGTCGTCCGAGACCGGTGCGCTTGGCAGCTGTTCAAGCAGTCCCGGGATGTCAGCTGCGTTGCCGTACGCATGCCGCAGCTCGTTCCATCGCGGACTGTCTAGCGGAATCATCTCCGTTTTCTTTCCCGCTTTCTAACGTAGCGCTAACCCGCGCGCGCGCCGAGCGGCACGTGCGCTTGCCGCTTTTTGCAAGCGCCGTGACGCGAGAGTGCGCGGCGGGTTGAGCGCACTGTTGGACAGCAAGCCCTTCACGTTCACTTCCCGAGCCGCGTGCCCACCTGCGGTGACCGCGCGACGTGGTTGACTGTGGGAAAGTGTACGCCGCTTTCCGTGGCAACCAACGGAGCAAAGGGGTTGGGCATTGCGACCCCACCGCGCTGGGAGGTGTGTGCACGAAGCCAGCCGTCGGCTGGGCCTCCTGGCCGCGACGCTTCCAGCGCGAGCGAAGCTGGCCCGGTTGCCGAGAGGCACCCTCTCCTCGGTGAGCGTGGTTCGAGCGCGGCTGCGATCACCAGACCCGGCGCGTTGAAAGCTGGAGGCCAGCGCGAGACCTGCGATGCGGGGGCCAAGAAGACCAGAGCTGAGCCAAACCGAAGGCGCAGTGTGAGCGATTCTTCCCGGAGCCTGTTGTGTGTAGTTAACCCTTCCAGTTCTGGTCGTCTGTCCAACGCTCGCGGTAACGCGCGCGCCCGACGGCGCGGCGCTTGCCGCAGTTTGCAAGCGCCGTGACGGCGGAGTGCGGCGCGTTGACCGCGATGTTAGGCGGCGGTCTCCGACTCATGGCGCACCGAGCTCAATGCCGAACTCTTCCTCGACGGCCATGACAAGTTCTACTACGTCGAGGGAGTCTGCTTCGAGTTCGTCGACCAACCGGTACTGCGGCGGCACCGCAGACGGCTCGACACCGAGGTGTTTCGCTACTCGGGCCGTGATGCGTTCCTGAATGCGCCTGAGTTCAGGACCGGAGCCGCGAAGTTTGGCGTGGACTAACCGGCTCAGACCTTCGGTGCTCAGTCCGACGGCCTGAAGGCCTCGATCGGTTCGTCGAACAAGCGACCCGCAGCGCGGACACAAGGCCAGTCCCGGAGGCTCGATAAACTCGGGTAGCGGATGGTTTCCGCAGGAGGGGCAACGTGAGTGCGCTGTTTCTCGGGTTGCCTGTTCTTGCATCGATTCTTCTCTGATGTCTTTTCCGCCGCCTAACAAGAAATGGACAGGTCTCGGTATCTGTTCGCACCGCGATATCGCGCAGCGATATCGCGGTCGCAAATTCTTTGAGTCGTCTGCTTCGTGCTCTCCTGTCAGCGCTTCGGAGCGGGCGCGATGGTCGATGCCTTTGTTATACCGCGAAATGCGGTCTCGGTAGCAAAGTTAGCGGTCGGCGATGTGGTCAACGGGACTCCGGAAGTGTGGTCCGGAACCGTTCGCACAAAAGAAAAAGGGGGACGCTCTCGCCTCCCCCTCCGCCTGTCAACTGCCAACTGTGAACTGTCGACTACTTACGAGCACCCGCTCGTGCTTCCGCAATTCACGCACGCGTAGCAGGCGCCGTTGCGGATCATGATCGAGCCGCACTCGTGGCACGGCGGCGCGTCGGCCTGGCGGACGTAGACGTCGCGCTCGCGGGCCTGCGCGGCGGCGGCGGTGTTCTGCGTCTCGGATTCCGCGGTGATCGAGAGGTCGGTGCCGTTCGTCGCGGCGACGGCGGGTGTCGGCGGCTGGTCCTCCTGCGGGAGGAACTGGAGCGCCATCCAGCGGAAGACGTAATCGATGATCGACTTCGCGATCGGGATCTGCGGGTTGCCGGTGAAGCCCGACGGCTCGAAGCGCACGTGCGTGAACTTGTCGACGAGGAACCGCAGCTCGACGCCGTGCTGGAGAGAGAACGAGACGGCGGTCGCGAACGAATCGGCGAAGCCGGCGAGCGTGGAGCCGGCCTTGCCGAGCGTGATGAAAATCTCGCCGGGCTTCCCGTCCTCGTAGAGGCCGACGTTGATGTAGCCGTCGTGGCCGGCGACCGAGAACTTGTGCGTGATCGAGTGGCGCGTGTCGGGGAGCTTGCGGCGGCGCGGCGTCGGGGCCTCGGCGACGGCCTTGGCGGTCGCCTTGTCCTCGTCCTTGCCGGTCGAGAGCGGCTGGCTGCGCTTGCAGCCGTCGCGGTAGATCGCGATCGCCTTCAGGCCCATCTTCCACGATTCGATGTACGCCTTCTCGATTTCCTCGACCGTCGTGTCGTTCGGCATGTTGACGGTCTTGCTGATCGCGCCGGAGAGGAACGGCTGCGCGGCGGCCATCATCTTGACGTGGCCCATGTAGTGGATCGTGCGCGAGCCCTTCGCCGGCTTGAACGCGCAGTCGAAGACGGGCAGGTGCTCGGCCTTGAGGCCGGGCGCGCCCTCGATCGTGTCGTTGGCGTTCACGAAGTCGACGATCGTCTGGATCTCGTCGTGCGTGTAGCCGAGCTTCTTGAGCGCGAGCGGCACGGTGTTGTTGACGATCTTGAAGAGGCCGCCGCCGACGAGCTTCTTGTACTTGACGAGCGAGATGTCGGGCTCGATGCCGGTCGTGTCGCAATCCATCATGAAGGCGATCGTGCCGGTCGGGGCGAGAACCGTCGCCTGGCCGTTCCTGAAGCCGTGCTCGGTGCCGAGCGTGACGACGTCGGCCCATGCGGAGCGGCTCGCCGAGAGCAATTCGTTCGGGACGAGCTTGCCGTCGATCCCGTCGGCGTGCGCCTGGTGCTTGCGCATGACGGCGAGGAACGGCTCCCGGTTCCTCTCGTAGCCGGCGAACGGCTGCTTGTGGGCCGAGATCCTGGCCGAGGTCGCGTAGGCCTCGCCGCACATGAGCGAGGTGATCGCGGCGGCGTAGGCGCGGCCGCCGTCGCTGTCGTAGGGGAGCCCGCGCGACATGAGTAGGGCGCCGAGGTTCGCGTAGCCGAGGCCGAGCGGCCGGTAGTCGTGCGAGTTCTTGCCGATCATTTCGGTGGGATACGAGGCGTTGTCGACCCAGATCTCCATCGCGGAGATCGTGACCGCGACGGCGTGTTTGAACGAGTCGACGTCGAATTCGCCATCGGCGCGGCGGAAGCGCATGAGGTTGAGCGAAGCGAGGTTGCACGCCGAGTCGTCGAGGTACATGTACTCGGAGCACGGGTTCGAAGCGTTGATGCGGCCGCTGTTGGGTGACGTGTGCCACGTGTTGATCGTCGTGTCGAACTGCACCCCCGGATCGCCGCACACCCACGCGGCCTCGGCCATCTCGCGCATGAGGTTGCGGGCGCGGTACGTGCCCATCGGCTTGCCGGTGGTGACGGCGTGCGTGATCCACTCGCCGTCCGAGACGACCGCGCGCATGAACTCGTCGTTGACGCGCACCGAGTGGTTCGCGTTCTGGAAGAACACGGAGTCGTACGCGCCGCCGTGGACGTTGAACTCGCCCGAGTAGCCGGCTTCGATGAGGGCCCAGGCTTTCTTCTCTTCGTCGGCCTTCGAGTGGATGAACTCCTTGATGTCCGGGTGCTCGACGTTGAGGATGACCATCTTCGCCGCGCGCCGCGTCTTGCCGCCCGACTTGATCACGCCGGCGAACGCGTCGTAGCCCTTCATGAACGAGACCGGCCCCGACGCGGTGCCGCCGCCCGCCAGGTGCTCCTTCGACGAGCGGATCCCGGAGAGGTTCGAGCCCGTCCCCGAGCCGTACTTGAAGAGCATCCCCTCGGTCTTCGCGAGCCCGAGGATCGACTGCATCGTGTCCTGGACCGAGTTGATGAAGCACGCCGACACCTGCGGGTGCGTCTCGATCCCGCAGTTGAACCAGACCGGCGAGTTGAACGAGACCATCTGGTGGAGGAGCAGATGCGTCAGCTCCGCCTCGAACACGACGGCGTCTTCGTCGGTGGCGAAGTAATGGCCCTCGCGCCCCCACTTCGCGGCGGTCTTCGCGACGCGATCGAGGAGCTGCCGGACCGAGTGCTCGCGCTCCGGGCTTCCGAGCGTGCCGCGGAAGTACTTCTGCGCGACGACGTTCGTCGCGAGCTGCGACCAGAACTTCGGGACCTCGACGTTCCGTTGCTCGAAGGCGACCTCGCCTTTACCGGAGGAGATCACGGCGTCGCGCAATTCCCACTCGATCTCATCGTAGGGGTGCACGTTCGGCTTCGTGAAGCGGCGCGCGAAGCGCATCCCGTCGCGTGGGCTCGGGGTCGGCGCGGGCGTTCCGCCCACCTCGCCCGGAACCTGGATCGCGCGCTCGTCCTTACCGGATCTCTGGTCGCGCTGGAGCATCGTTCTCTACCTCCTGGGTCCAACGTGTGCGGCGTCAGGTGGGGGACGTCGCTCGATTTCTCGACCTCGCGAGGGAAGCTTCGATCCCACCCGATCGCTCCCCACGAATTCCCGTTCGGTGCTCGCCTGTGATAGCAAGGAAGGGGAAACGCTGTCAAGACGAGTTGCACAAAATATCGCGGTATGAAAACGCCATGCCACTAGATATGGTGGTCGCGGTGCCGCGCCGTCGAGGCTAGGAACACGCCTAGACTGGGGGCAAATCGGCGCCGACTTTCTTCGCCCATTCCCTGTAGTGGGTGAACCATTCGGGCGTCGGGTCGACGAAGCAGAGCCCCATCCCGCATTCGAGGACGTGGGCCAGGGACGGCGGCACCGACTTCGCCCAGACGACCCGCGCCCACATGCTGAACGTCTTGTCCGGGAATTGAATGTGGACCTGGATCGTCGTCCCCGGCTTGAAGACGAAATTCGTCTGCACGAAGAGGCCGGTGTCGGAGACGTTCTTGGTAAACGCCGTCTTCTCTGCGGCCGACGTGCCGTACTTGACCATCAGACGCCGCTTCGCGCGGTTCCCGATCCGCTTGTCGCCCGGCTTCACGCGGCGGCACCCCCTCAGGTGGGGCGGATGTTAGACCTGTTCGAAAGACTTTCGGATAGGAAACCCAAGCGACCGTCCCGGTCCTCTATCCCTTGCCTTCAATGCGCTCAATCGCCCATTGCGCGTGCTCTCGGACCACCGGATCGTCGTCCTCGATTGCTCGCCTCAACCCCGGCAGGGCCTCGAAATCCTTCCTGTTTCCCAGCGCGATGCATGCGTTCCTGCGCATCCCCTCCCACTTCGCGCGCATGAGCGGGGTCCCTGAGTAGCGCTTGCGGAACGTCGCTTCGTCCATGGCGAGGATCTCTTCGGGGTCGAGGCCATCGAGGTCGTCGCGCCGCTTGAAGAGTCCGGTCGCAGCCGGCTTCGAGAAGGAGATGTTCCAGGGGCAGACGTCTTGGCAGACGTCGCAGCCGAAGATCCAGTCGGCGAGGCCTTCGCGCTTGTCCGCGGGGATCGAGCCGCGATGCTCGATCGTCCAGTAGGAAATGCAGCGCTGCGCGTCGACGACGCCGGGGTCAACGATCGCCTGCGTCGGGCAGGCGTCGAGGCAGGCGGTGCACGTCCCGCAAAACTCCTGGTGTGGGCCGGCATCGTGAGCGAGTTCGGCGGCGGTGAGCAGCTCACCGAGGAGGAGCCACGATCCCATGTCGCGCGTGAGGAGGTTCGCGTTCTTGCCGATCCAGCCGAGGCCGGATCGCTCGGCCCACGCGCGCTCGAGGACGGGCCCGGTGTCGACGAAAGTGCGAGCGGGCTGTCCCGAAGTTTGACTCAGCCACGCGGCGAGGTCCTTGAGCTTCTCGCCGATGACGCGGTGGTAGTCGCGCCCCTGTGCGTAGCGGGCGACGCGGCCGCGGCGAGAGTTTGGGTGAGATTCGGAAGCTGTCCCCTCTTTGTAGTTCATCGCGACGGAGACGACGGCGCGGCAACCGGGGAGAAGAGACGAGGGGTCGGAGCGTTTCTCCGAGCCCTTCTTCATCCAGGCCATCGTCGCGTGACGGTCGGCGGCGAGCCAGGCGGCGAGCGCGGCGCGATCGCGCTCGAGCGGCGCGGCGTTCGCGATCGCGACCTTGTCGAAGCCCAGCGCGAGCGCCTTCTCCTTCAGCGCGGCGGTGAGCTGGTCCGGATTCATTTCCGCTCGGGGATGTCGAGCTTCGCCTCGCGCGCGAGCCAGAGGATCTGCCGCGCGATGCCGCGAACGACTTGCACGTCGCCGGCGGTGAGCGCGGCGCGGCCGAGCATCCGCCGCAGGCGGCGCATCATCCCCTCGACCTGTCCGTCCTTGAGGAAGCCGATCGCGTAGAGCGCCTCGTCGAGGTGCGCGTACATCGCTTCGCGCGACACATGGTCGGCGAGCGCCAGCTCGTTGTCCTCGGCATCCGCGGGCGCCGGGTGGTCGACGCCGATCGCGCGGCTCAGCTCGTACGCGGCGATCGCGACCGTCTGCGCGAGGTTGAGCGCTGGATAGGCCTCGGAGGTCGGGATGTAGGCGAGGTGCGTGCAGAGGTCGAGATCGGCGTCGCTCATGCCGGAGTCCTCTCGGCCGAACAAGATGGCGACCTCGCCGCGAAGGGCAAAGCCGGCGAGCGTCGGCGCCAGCTCGTGGAGCGCGTAGTGGGGCTGCCGCTGCTTGCCCATGCGACGCGAGGTGCCGACGACCGTGGCGGCGCCGTCGAGGGCGGCGTCGAGGGTCGCGTGGGTCTTCGACGCGGCGAGGAGGTCCTTGGCGTCGACCGCCATCTTCATCGCCTCGGCGTGGTCCGCGCCCTCGTGCGGATCGACGAGGTCGAGACGCCCGAAGCCGAAGTTCTTGAGGACACGGGCCGCCGATCCCACGTTTCCCCCGTAGAGCGGCTCGACGAGGATGAAGCGGAAGGCGTGCGGGACGGCGCTCGGCATGAGGGTCGCTGGCATTATGCCCGAGGGGTCGACGTGAGGCTGACCGTCCACGGCACGTCCGGTCCGTTCGTCGTCAAGCTCGCGGGAATCGCGGGCGGGACGGGGCTCTATCGCGAGGAGATGGAGGCCGCGGCGTCGGCCGGATATCGGGTGATCGCGCTCGAGACCACGGGCGACCTTCACGACGACCCGGCGCCATGGCCCCTCTCGTGGGACGGCTTCTCCCGCGACCTCGAGGCCGGCCTCGACCGCGCGGGCGCCGAGCGCGCGGTCCTCTGGGGGACGTCGTTCGGCTGCCTGGTCGCGCTCGCCTGCGCCGCGCGCCTTCCCTCGCGCGTGTCGGGCCTCTTGCTCTGCCATCCGCCCGACCCGCTGTTCCGCCCCGCGCGCTACGTCGGCTTGCTCGAGTGGTCCGAGAGGCGGCGGCGGGCAGATCTCGCGGCGAGGCTCCTCTTCTCCGCGGGGTTCATCACGCTGACGTCGTGGGAGGGCGTGATGCCTCGGCTCTGGTCCCGCCTCCCTGCTCTTCTCTCGGCTTCGCTCGAGGCGGCGACGCCGCCTTCGACGGTGCGGGGGAAGCTCGCGCTCCTCTTCCGCGACGACCCAGGGCTTCCCTCGAATCCTTCACTCCCCATCGAGATCGTCGTCGGTGCGTGGGACCTCGTCGCGCCACTCTCGAGGGCGCGCGGTCTCGCGTCGCGTCTTCCGTCGGCGCGCATGACGGTGATGGGATTCTCCGGCCACGCCGGCGCCTACACGCGGCCTTCGACCTATCGCCGTGTCGTGCAGGGCGCGCTCGCGCGGCTCTCGTCGCATGCGAAGTGAACGATCGATCGTGCTAACTTTCGCTCGATGAGCGGAACGCGCGGACGCCTCGCCCCCGACGCCGTTCGGGGGATGTTGAAGGCGCGCGATCCGTTCGAGCTGATCCGCTGGCTCGCCTACTCGCAGCCCGACCCGCGCAAGGCGCTCGCCGAGCTCGTGCAGAACTCGCTCGACGCGGGCGCTTCGACGGTGAAGATCACGCGCTGTCAGGAAGGCGGCTCGAGCTGCCTCAAGATCTTCGACGACGGCCAGGGCGTGATCCCCGAGATGGAGCGGCGCGATGCGCTCCAGTACGTGGCGACCCACATCGGCCACTCGCGCAAGCGCCACCTTTCGCCGCAGGAGCGACTCTCGCTCATGACGCAGGGTCAGTACGGGATCGGGCTCCTCGGCTTCTGGAGCCTCGGCGAGCGCCTCGAGATGCGCTCGACGGTCGCCGGCGACCGGCCGCATCGGCTGACGCTCTACCGCGACCGGCCGGGGTACGTCATCGAGCCGCTGCGCGAGCACCTGCCGCTCGGCGACCGCTGGACCGAGGTCGTCGTCTTCGACCTCGACGAGGCGGCGCTCGGCGCGACCGCCGGCAAGCGCGCCGCTGACTACCTCGCCGCCGAGCTGCGCGGCCAGCTCCTCGGCCGGCCGGTCGAGGTCTCGGTCGAGGATCGGATCACGCGCGGCGGCGCCGGCAAGGTCATCCCGGTCACCCCCGCTCCTCTGCTCGGGAAACCGATCGCGGGGGTCGACGGCGTCGACGTCCCCGGCTTCGGCAAGGCGACGATCGACGTGGGTCTCTGGGACGGGAGCCTCGACGAGGCGCCGGGGATTGCCGTCTACTGCGGCGGCACGCGCGTCGCCGATCGCTTCCACGAGCTGAAGGCGTTGGCACTCGATCGCCTCCCCTGGACCGATCCGCGCCTCACCGGAACGGTCGAGTATCCCCATTTCACCGTTCCGCCCGGCTCGCGGGAAGGGATCCTCCCCGACGACGCGGCGCTCGCCTTCTCGCGCGCCCTCAAGACGGTCGAGACGCGGGTCTTCGAGGCGCTCCACGAGCACGAGGAGGCGGTGGCCGACCGTGCGGAGCGCTCGATGCTGTCGGACCTCAGGGGTGCCTTCGAGGAGATCGCGCGGAAAAACCCGGGGTTGGCTCTCCTTCCGGTAGCGAGAGCGGAGGGGACAGCTTCCGAGACTCCGCCCCGAGCGGCGGAGTTTCGGAAGCTGTCCCCGCGCCAACATGGACTCCTTCCTCCGGGGCCGATGGTCGAGATCGTCCTCACCCCCGACCCGGTCGCGCTCGCCCGCGGCGCCGCGATCACCATCAGTGCATCGGCACGCGACGCGCTGGGTCACGAGGTCGAGGATCGCGTCGACATCCGCTGGGCGACCGCCGGCGCGTTCGCCACCGTCGTGCCGGCCGAAGACGACCCGCTCGCAGCGACGCTCACCGCCGGCGGAGCGCCGGGTCGCGGCCTCCTCCGTGCGACCGCCCGTGGCGCGGGCCGCGAGGTGGAAGCGGTGGTCCAGTACGAGATCGTCTCGAACGCCGTGGCCCGCGACCCGCGATGCGGCATTCCCGACCCGGCCTGGGTCGAGGACGCCGCGAGCGACTGGCGGTCGCGCGTGATCGCCGGCCGCTTCGAGGTGAACACCGCCCACCCCGACTGCCGCGCTGCCGATACGACCTCGGCGAAGCTCCGCTACCTCTCGCTCCTCCTCGCGAAGGAAATCGCCCTCCACAACGCTGCCTTCGGCGCGTCGTGCGAAGAGGTGCTCGACGTCGCAGTCGGCATCGCCGCCGCCGCCGAGCGGGCGATGGCCGACCGGGGACGCAAGAAGCCCCGCTAGGGCTGGATCGCCTGCAGTCGGACCGTTCCCCGCACGAAGTACTCGCGCTCGCTGGAGTTCGCGAAGGGGTCGTAGTGGACCGGCTCCCAATGCCCTGCGGCGTCGAGACGCGTCCACCCGACCTCGCCGGCGCTCCCGCTCTCCGCATCGACCCAGTCGACCCAGTCGACCCAGAGCTTCCCGGCTTGGGCGTGAACCTGCGGAGAGACCATCCCTGTGTTGTTCGTCATCGCCACGACTTCGGTGACGAAGGCGGCTCCGTCGTAGCGGGACAAGACGACTTCGCGCGGCGAATTGCCGAACCCGAAGTCGTGAACCTCGTAAGCGACGCGAAGAACCCCTTGGTAGACCGCGCCCGAAGGACGGCACGCGACCTCGCCGGGCTGAGAAACGACCGACGGCGACGACCAGGTCTCGAGATCGGTGCTTCGCACTTCGAGCACTTGCGGGGAGGCCCCGTCGCGCCAATAGAGGAGATGTGCGACCCCCGCGGCGTCGACGACGAGCTGTGGATCGAGGGCGTTGGCCGCCTCGTCTGCCACGACTTGCGGGGTCGTCCAAGCGCCGTTCGTGAAACGGCTCACGACGACGTCGAATCCGGAGACCGAGTTGCGCGACCATGCCGCGACGAACCAGCCGCGGGCGGGATCGGAGAGGATCGAAGGCTCGCCGTCGCCGTTCGCTTCGCCTTCTGGGTTCAGGACCACATTGGCGGAGCCGACGGGACTGAATCGGTGCCAGATGTTGCCTCCGACCGGGTCGGGATCGTCGCCGATGAGCTGCATCTTCCCGATGCCGAGCGTCGCGGTCGGGCCCGGCGACCACGTCGCCGAGACTTCGGCCTGCGACACGCCGATGGCGAGTGCCAGCACGAGGATCGATCCGGCGGCTGCCGGAACGCAAAGTCTCATCATGACGCTCCTCATGATTCCCCTCGCCGCAGGTAGTCGCGGAATTGCTCGGCCTCCGTCAGCTTCGACTCGATACGCCCCAGGTACGACCGGAGCGCCCGCTCGTTCAGCTTGGCTGCGGAGGCGTCGCCGCGTTGCCTCGCGATTTCCCACAGGTAGTAGCAGTTCCGGAAGACCAGGACATGGTGCTCGATCGTGCGCGCGATGGCGTTGGACCGCAGCGCGTGCCGCTCGGCGCTGTCGAGATCGCCTTTCTTGTACGACAGGGTCGCGACGAGACTGAATCCGATCGCCCTCTGCCTCTCGAACCCGTGCTCCTCGGCGCGCTGCAGCTCCTTTGCGATGCGACGGGACGCCTCGTCGAGACGTCCGAGCGCGATGAGCGCCTCGCCGATCTCGAGCCCGGCGCGGCACGATTCGAGACGATTCGGGATGGCGTCGTACGCCGCCTGTGCGCGTTCGAGATGACCGAGCGCTCGATCGGGCGTTCCGGCGTCGACGAACACGTTGCCGCGGATCAGCTCGAGGTCGCCGGCGAGGCGGCGAGGGGTGTCGGGCAGGTCGAGCTCCGAGCTGACCTGATCGAGCGCCATGATCGCGAAGTTGTAGCGACCGAGCCGGTAGCAGCAAATCGCGAACTGGAGGGTCGTTGCGAGCCGCTGGCCTCGCGTGATCTCCGCGTGCCCGAGCAGCTCCTCGCACAGCGTCTTCGCGAACTCGTACCGACCGAGCTGTCTCAAACATGTCGCCACGCGGATCCGCACGTCGAGCAGCTCGACCCGTTTCTCGGGCGAAAGGCCCTCGGGATCGCCGAACCGCTCGTCGATGAGCGAGAGCAGAATGACGAGCGCATCGTTGTAGCTGCCGGCCAGCCACAGCCGCTCGACGTCTTTGATGATCTCGACGTTCGACTTGCCTTCGAGATCGACCGTCGACATCCCGCGCCGCAGCTCGATCTCGTAGCGCTCGGCCATGCTGGCGATCGGCACGCCGTAGATGTGGCTCATCGCCATCAGGCGCGGGAAGGTCGGGAGTGCCAGACCGTTCTCGACGCGTGACAGATGAGACTTCGTGACCTTCTCCGGGAATCCGGCGGACAACTCTTCCACGGCGTCGAGCGAGAGCCGTTTGCCCTCGCGCACGCTGCGGAGATAAGCCCCGAACTGCGGGTTCCCGCGGGTTTCGTCGTTTTGTTCCAAGGTACTCCCCCCGAACCACGGAACCTGAGCGGACGTTGCTATGGATACACGCCGAACGTTCCGCCCCTGCAACCGCTTTGTGAGAAGTGGGTTGCCCATGTGCAACACCCGATCTCGAGGTGGCCAGTGGACCTTTTAGGAATTCCAGTTTCCACGTGCTCTGACTCCTGGGCGGCAGCGTAGCGCCGGAAGCAGGGGTCACGGCCGTCTTGCGGACCAAACTGGGTTTGCCAGAGGCAACCCTCCGTTACGATCCGCGCCCATGACCGCCCCCTCCCCCACCCTCGAGCGCCGCCTCGGCTCGCTCGACGCCACCGCCCTCGTCGTCGGGTCGATGATCGGGTCGGGGATCTTCATCGTTTCGGCGGAGTCGGCGCGCCTCGTCGGGTCGCCGGGTTGGCTGCTCGTCGCGTGGGCGCTCGCGGGCCTCATGACGATCACGGGGGCGCTCTCGTGCGCCGAGTTGGCGGCGATGTTTCCTTCGGCCGGCGGCCAGTACGTCTTCCTCCGCGAGGCCTACGGGCCGGCGGTCGCGTTCCTTTTCGGCTGGGCGCTCCTCCTCGTCTTCCAGTCGGGGACGATCGCGGCGGTCGCGGTCGCCTTCGGCAACTTCCTCGGGGTGCTCGTACCGGCGATCTCGTCCGACCGCTTCCTCGTGCGTCCGATCGTCCTCGGGCACTACGCGTTCAGCCTCTCGACGCAGCAGGCGGCGGCGATCGCGAGCATCCTCCTCCTCACCCATCTCCACACGCGCGGCCTCGCGGTCGGGCGCGCGATCCAGAACACGCTCACCGCGATCAAGACGACGGCCCTGCTGGGACTCATCGTCCTCGGCCTCGTGCTCGGGTGGAACGCGTCGAGCGCCGCGGTCGCCTCTCCTTGGTGGCACTCCGCCGCGGTTCCCGCCGGCGGGCTCGCCTTCGCGCTCGTGCTCGGCCGGGCGACGGTCGGCCCGCTCTTCGCGCAGACGGCGTGGACCAACGTCACCTTCATCGGCGAGGAGGTCCGCGATCCGGGGCGCACGCTGCCGCGAGCCCTCGCCCGCGGCTGCATCATCGTCGTCGGCCTCTACCTCTTGGCCAACGTCGCCTACGTCGTCACGCTTCCGCTCGACACGATCCAGCACGCGCCGGGGAACCGGGTCGGCACCGCCACGATGGCGGCGATCCTCGGTCCGGCCGGGACCGTGCTCATGGCGGCGGCGATCGTCATCTCGACCTTCGGCGCCAACAACGGACTCACCCTCGCCGGGGCGCGCGTCTCGTACGCGATGGCGAGGGACGGCCTCTTCTTCTCCCGGATCGGCAGGCTCAACGCGCGGCACGTACCCGCCGCCGCGCTTTGGGCGCAGGGAATCTGGGCCTCGCTTCTCACCCTTCCGCGCACCGCCGCCGTCGATCCCACGACCGGGGCCGTCACCTTCGGCAACGTCTACTCGCAGCTCATCGAGTACATCGTCCCCGCGGACCTCGCGCTGTGTGGGCTCATGGTGGCGGCGGTCGTCGTCCTCCGCCGGAGGTCTCCCGACGCGGCCAGGCCTTATCGCACCTGGGGCTATCCCGCCGTTCCCATCCTTTATGTCCTGCTCGCGGCCTGCCTCATCCTCGATTTGGGGTACGTCGCGCCCGCGACATCGGGGATCGGCTATGCCATCGTGCTCGCCGGCGTACCCGCCTACGTGATGTGGCGGCGACGCGCGCGGCGCGTCCTGGTGTAAATTCCCACTCCTACTATCGCCGATAGGAGATAGGCGTGGACGTCGACGTCGCGGTCAAGCTCGCCATCTATCACCACTTCGCGGAGACCGGATCCCGGCCCTCGCCCGACGACGTCGGCGCCCGCATCGGTACGAAACGGACCGAAGCTCTCGCCGCCTACGAACGGTTGCGTCAGCAGCGCGTTCTCGTCCTCGAAGGCGACGGCGCGTCGATCCGCATGGCGCCTCCGTTTTCCGGCGTGCCGACGCAGCACGTCGTCGAGGCGGACGGCATCCGCTACTACGCGAACTGCGCATGGGATTCCCTCGGCATCCCCGCCGCGCTCCGCAAGCCCGCCCTCGTGCGATCGCGGTGCGAGCAGACGAAGGATCCGCTCGTTCTCGAGGTCGAGAGCGAAGGCCCGGAATCGAGCTCGTGGCTCTTCCACTGCGCCGTTCCGGCCGCGCGGTGGTGGGACGACATCGTCTTCACCTGAAGCCGGATGTTGTTCTTCCGGTCGGAAGAGAACGTCGCCGCGTGGTGCCGCACGCACGACACTCCGATGCGTCCTCTCGTCACGATCGCGCAGCTCTGGGGTCTCGCCTCGGCGTGGTACGCCTCGCGCCTCCGTCTCGACTCGCGCCGCCCCCAGCCCGACGAGATGCGCGCGATCTTCGAGCGCCTCGGACTCGTCGGCCCGTTCTGGGATCCGCAATCGGACACGTTTGGCTAGGCGGCCTCCTCCTGTGGGTGTAGCCTCCCGCGATCGCGACGTGCGCACGGAGCGCACGCCCGGCGCACAGGAGGACTCAGAGCATGAAATTGCTTCGAGTGATGGCCTTGATCGTGCTCGTGGCCGCTTCGATCCCCGTTCTCGCCGACGGAGGTCCGAACCACCAGGTCAAGCAGACGCCGCCGGTGAAGATGGGCACGTCCGGCGGCAGCAGCGCCGATGCGAGCCGGCTTTATTGCTGCGGCGGGACGCTGGGCTCGCTCGTCCGCTACGACGGCGTGCTGTCGATTCTGAGCAACAACCACATCCTCGCGCGCTCGGGTAGCGCGACGACGGGCGAGGACACGATCCAGCCCGGCCTCATCGACGTCAACTGCAACGGCGCGACCGCGAACATCGTCGGCGACTTCGCCGGCGACAAGGTTCCCTTGGGCACGAAGAACGTCGACACCGCGATCTCGACCGCGCGCTCGGGGATGGTCGATTCGACCGGCGCGATCATCGACATCGGGGTCCCCTGCGCGTCGCCGGCGACCGGCACGGTCGGCATGGGCGTCACGAAGAGCGGCCGCACGACCGGCCAGACGACCGGGAGCATCACCTCCGTCAACACCAGCGTCTCGGTCCAGTACCAGAAGGGCTGCAACGCCGGGAAGAGGTTCGTCGAGACGTACACGAACCAGCTCGTCATCTCGGGGAGCGGCAGCTTCAGCGCCGGCGGCGACTCGGGCTCGCTCATCGTGACGAACGACAGCTCCCACCACCCGGTCGGGCTGCTCTTCGCCGGCAACACCACGCAAACGATCGCGAACCCGATCCAGGCCGTGATAAGCGCCTACACCGCGGGCGGTCACACCTTCACCTTCGTTGGCAACAACTGCCTCGCGTCGTCCGCCGAGGCGACCAGCGGCCTGGGCAAGATCGGCCCGCTCCCCGCCGACATCGATTTCGCGACGACCGTCAAGGAGCGGTACGAGGCCGAGCTGTTCACGCGGCCCGGAGTCATCGGCGTCGGCGTCGGCGTCGATGAGACCGACGCGTCCCGCGCGGCGATCGTCATCTACACGACCGCCGGCATCGGCGCGCACGTTCAGCCGGGCAGCTTCCCGGCCGACATGGACGGCGTCACGGTGCGCGTGATCCCGACGGAGCCGTTCGAGGCGCAGTAGCCGTCGGCAGGAATTAGGCGGAAACGGGGCGGCTGGGGGGCCGCCCTTTTTCTTTGTTCGCTGCCGTCGGCTTCGCGCCTAGAGATCTTCGGGTTTGAGAAGACGATCGGCAATGACGCGAAGAGCAAGCGCTTGGACTTTCGCGGTCGCTTCATCCTTCGTCGCGCCGTAGGCCATGACACCGGACAGTTCGACGACCTCGGCGATCCACCGCCCGTCGACTTCCTGCTCGATCTCTAAGCGAAACGTCATGGCGACTCCGTTGAGCTCGGCAGCGGCAATATACGACGTGCCGGCGAAGCCGCACCAACGTGCTGTTGCATGGAGGAGACGGCCAGCCTGCGTATGATGCGCCTCCGGAGGCCGGATTGGCGCAACGGGAGAACCAAGCAAGGAATCGCGCGCCGTGGGCCGCCGTCGCGCTCGTCCTTCTCACCGTCGTCGCGCACGCCGGCGCCTTCCGTGCCGGGTTCATCTGGGACGACGACGACTACGTCACCGAGAACACGGCGCTGCACGACCTTCACGGCCTCGGGCGGATCTGGTTCGAGCTCGGTGCCGTTCCGCAGTACTACCCGCTCGTGCACACGACCTTCTGGATCGAGCACCAGCTCTGGGACGACCACGCGGCGGGCTATCACGCGGTCAACGTCCTGCTCCATGCCGCGAATGCGCTCCTGCTCTGGACGATCATGCGGCGTCTCGGACTCTCCGGCTGCTGGCTCGCGGCGGCGATCTTCGCCGTTCATCCCGTGCACGCCGAGTCGGTCGCGTGGATCACCGAGCGCAAGAACGTGCTGTCCGGCCTGTTCTACCTCTCGTCCCTGCTGGCGTGGCTGCGATTCGACGACGAGGAAGACAGGCGAGCCTACCTGTCGAGCCTCGCGCTCTTCGCATGCGCGCTGCTCTCGAAGACGGTGACGGCGACGCTTCCTGCGGCGTTTCTCGTGATCGCGTGGTGGCGTCGCGGCACGCTGCGACGCGCCGATATCCTTCCGACGCTCCCGTTCTTCGCGCTCGGCGCCGCGGCGGGCGCGCTCACGAGCTGGATGGAGCGCTTCTACGTCGGCGCCGTCGGCGGCGACTGGGCGCTCTCGTTCGTCGAGCGTTTCCAGGTCGCGGGGCGCGCGGTCTGGTTCTATCTCGGCAAGCTCATCTGGCCGCACCCGTTGATGTTCATCTACCCGCGGTGGCGGCCGGCGACCTGGGGCACGGCGGGATTCGTGTGGCTGATCGCCGCCGTCGCGACGCTCGCCGCGCTGTGGGCGCTTCGCGATCGCGTCGGGCGTGGACCGCTCGCCGCGGCACTGTTCTTCGGCCTGACGCTCGGCCCGGCGCTCGGCTTCGTCAACGTGTATCCCATGCGCTTCTCCTACGTCGCCGACCACTTCCAGTATCTCGCCAGCCTCGGGCCGATCGTTCTTGCGGCGGCATGGATCGCGCGGCAGTCGTGGCGTCCCGTGGCGGCGGGTGTCGCGCTCGCCGTCCTCACGATCCTCACGTGGCGGCAGGAGACGATCTACGCGAGCGAAGAGACGCTCTGGCGGAAGACGATCGAGACCGATCCGAACGTGTTCATCGCGCAGAACAACGTCGGCGGGATGCTCTTGAACCGGGGCCGCGGGAACGAGGCCGAGGCGTACTTCCGGCGGGCGATCGCGATCGAGCCGACGTACCCCGAGGCGTACGACAACCTCGGCATCGTTCTCCACGATCAGGGCCGGATCGACGACGCGATCGCGGAGTATCGAACGGCCGTCCGTCTCGACCCGCGCTACCCGATCGTCCACAACAATCTCGGCATCGCGGTCGCCGAGCAGGGGCACCTCGACGAGGCGATCGCCGAGTTCCGCGAAGCGCTCCGCCTCAAGCGTCCGTTCGCCTTTCCCAAGGCGCAGCTCAATCTCGGGATCGCGCTCCTCAAGCAAGGGAAGAAGGACGAGGCCGTTGCCGCGCTTCGAGAGGCCGTCCGCGTCGCGCCGAACGATCCCGAGGCCGCGAACGCCTTGCGCGTCGCGATGCGGTAGCTACTTCTTGCGCTTGGGCGCGACCTTCTTTTTCGCGCTCGCTCCGTATTTCGGCCTCGCGTGGCGCGGCTGATAGACGCCGAGCTTCCCGCCGCCGGGTAGCGTCAGTTGCGTCAGCAATCCCCATCCCTGATCGCTGATCGGGTCGCAGGCGATCTTCTTTTTCTTCATCGCGGCGACGAGCGCCTTGACGTCGTCGCACATGAAGAACAGCTCGTGGTGATCGTTCTCGTCGGAGGGATGGATCGCGATCTCGGACGGGGGCATCGCGAAGATGAGCCAGCCTCCTCCGACATCGACGTGAGGGAGGCCGAGCACGTCGCGCAGGAACCTGCGGTCGGCTTCCGGGTTCTTGCTGTAGACGATGGCGTGCGCGCCGTTGATCATCGCGGTCTCCTTCAGTCTTTCTTCACCACCATCGTGTTCGGCCGGAGCGAGCCGAGCGTGACGATCGCGATCCAGGCCTCGCCGAGCTTCGAGTCGGTGAGTCGAACGTCCCGGCAGCCGCTCTCCTCGAACTGCTTCGTGTATTGGGGCATGTGACGGATGTCCGAGATGACGGCGCGGCCGCCCGGGGCGAGGACGCGCGCGATCTCGCGGATGGCGGCATCGCGGCCTCGAGGGTCGTAGACGTTGTGAATCGCCGCGCGCGAGACGACGACGTCGAACGAACCGTTCTCGAACGGGAGCTTGCGCATGTCGGCCGACTCGACCGTGACGCGCGTTTCGACTCCCTCGCGCTTTGCGTTCTCGAGGGGAACTTCCGGCCTGTTCCCCGACAGGTCTTCGGCTTGCCAGATGTCGATGCCGACGGCGCTCCCCTTCGGGACGCGCTTCGCGGCGCCGACGAGCATGAGGCCGCGGCCGCACCCGACGTCGAGCACGCGCTCGTCGCCGCGCCACGCGATCTTGTCGAGCAGGCGCTCGCGCTCCTTGATCTTGCCGTAGCGGCTGCCAAAGTACATCCAGGCGGCGCCGAAGAAGAAGCCGAGCGCGGGAGGGAGGAAGGTGCCGATGCTCGAGACGGTCACGGCGCCGATCGTGACCTGGCGCGGGACGACGCCGGCGAGGCCGAGGATCGCGACGACGAAGCAGGCCGCGCCGATCAGGGCGAGGTTGCGGACGACGCCGGGGGCGTCGATGCCGTAGTCGGCGTTCACGCGGCGGAGTGTAGTCGACCGCGCCTCAGGCGGTTCGCTTGCGCCAGCGATGGATCGCCTTGCCGACCCAGAGCTGGTACGAGATGCCGATGAGAAAAGCGAAGGCGGCGGTGGGAAGCGACGCTCGTCCACCGAAGATGAGGTAGGGGTAACCCCATACGGCGAGCGGGACATAGAGGCCCATTCCGGTCAACATTCCGGGGGAGTACCGGTTCGTGCGGAGGGCGCCGGTCGCGTGCCACACGCCGTTCGCCGACTCCAACGCGACGACGGTCAGCCAGAGCGCGATGCCGGCCGGCTTCCCGAACATCGCACCCGCGTCATAGCAGAGGATGAGGAAGAGGGCGTTGACGATGACGTGGAAGCGCGGGGTGATCGTCGAGGCAAATTCCGGCCGGTAATCGCGATCCCACGCGGCGAACCCACCGGGCACGACGAACTCTTCCACGATGTGCAAGACCGCGGCGATCAGCGGGAGCCACGGGATGAGCGCCGGCGTCATGGCCGCCATCCTACGCCTGCCGGCCGCTACGGCACCTGCGCGAGCAGATCGTCCCTCGAGACGACGCGGCTCTCGAGCTCCCGGAGCAGGCTCCGCGCATGCGCGAGCGTCGACTCGCGCGTCGCGCCCGGCTCCGGCTTGAGGTCCATCCCCAGAGCACCGATGACCACGCCGCGCGGGTCGTGCAGAGCCTGCGTGATGTCGTAGACGGGGTCTTTCCTGGACGGCGGCTCGACGCCGGGCCTCCCCGTGCGGATCGGACCGAGCTCGCCGCCGTCGCACTTCCCGCCGACTTCCTCGCGGGCGGTCGCGGCGACGGTGCGGCAATCGGCGCCGACGAGAAGCGCCAGCTCGGCTCCCGCAAGCTCGGGATGGGCGCCGACGAGCTCGTCGACGAGCCGCTGGGCGGTCGTCGTGCGCGGGGACGCATCGGCTCGAAGCGACAGCGAAAGAGCAAGGCCGAACAGTACCGTCCGCATCTCTACAGATATAAGGAGCGGGCCACCGGATTTCCAGCCTCCAGGAAATCGGTGCCTGTGCCTCTATTTGTCGGCCTCGATCTCGACGCGGTAGTGCTTCAAGAGGTCGTCGTGCAGGCGCTCGCGGGCGCGCACCCGGGCATCTTCGCGGAACGCGCGGCGGACCTCGTCCTTCACCTGGTCGAACGCCGGTGGCGCGGCCGGCGTCCTCGCCGTCACGACGACGACGTGGAGGCCGTAAGACGACGCGACCGGTCCCTCCCACGAGCCGGGGGGCAGCGCTGCGACCGCCTTCGCAAACGCATCGCCGAAGCGCATCGCGATCTCGCTCGGTGTGACGCCGTCGAACGCCCGGTCGAGGACGAAGGGATCGCCGAGCCCTTCGATCGTTGCAGAAGCGCCGCGCCCGCGGAGCTCGGCAAGGGCCGCCCGCGCGTCGGCCTCCGTCTTGGTCCCCCGCGCCTCGCGGTTGAAGTAGACCTGCCGGAACGAGAGACGCTCCTCGCCCTGGAAGAGATCCCGGTGGCTCTCGAAGAAGGCGGCGAGCTGGGCGTCGGCCGGCTCGGTCTCGGCGTCCGCCTCCGCGAGGAACTCGAGCTGCTGCTGGAGGCGCCGGCGGATCATCGGGTCGCCGCGGTCGAGGCCGCGCGCGGTCGCCTCGCGCACCGCCGCCTCCTCGAGGACGTCGTCCTTGATCAGGCGTTCGCGCTCGGCGTCGGTCGGGTCGCGACGCCACGTCTTCTTGTAGTCAGCGACGAGCGACTCGATCCGGGCGCGGGAGACGACGATCGTCTCGGGCTCGGGGGCGGCGCCGTGGCCGGCGATCGACCACAGACCGAAGAGCACCGCGCCGATCGCGACGAAGTGGACGAGCGGCTCCCGCAGGATCGCGCGGTTCATCGCGCCGCTGCCGGCGTCGCGGCCCGGCCGTGCGCTTCGCGCCACCGCGCGAGCTCCGCCTCCGGATCGAGAGAGGCCAGGATGACCGGGTAGAAGGTGCGCAGATCGGCCGAGGAGGCCTCGTAGCGCTCGAGCTGGTCCCAGAAGAAGCGCTCGAGGATGTAGCCGGAGCGGTACTCGTCGTTCATCGTCTTCACGAGCGTGGCGCGGCGCTCGCCGCGCTCCCCGGCGAGGTAGCGGAGCGAGATCGCGCGCACGAGGCACTCGTCGACGAACGCCTCGGCGGAGCCGAATGCCGCGTCGCCGCCGAGCGCTTTCGACGCCTCGTCCACGAGCGGCTGGAGCCGCGCGTCGAGCGCGCGCGTCGCCGCGGAGTAGACGGCGGGGTTCGTCACCGCGTGGACGAACTCGTGCGGGTTGTAGCCGATCTTCGGCTGCGGGCCCTCGATGCTGATGAACCGGCCGCCCAGCTCGAACGAGAAGGCGTGCTCGTACGAGTCGAGCAGGTTCGGGATGACGAGCGCTTCCGATCGCTCGCCCGGAGGGGCGGCGCCGAGCGCCTCGACGTCGCGGACGCGGCAGTAGTTCAGGACGGCGACGACCTGGCGGCGGATCTCCATCTCGTAGGCGCGGACGTACTCGACGTAGTCGATCCGCACTCCGTCGTAGAGGCCGGGGACGTCGGCGGCGGCGTAGAACATCGGCATGAGGTCGTGCAGGTCGTCGAGCGAACCGAAGCGCTCGTTCTTCTGGATGTCGTTCCAGTCGGGAGTCGGGGTGAACGCGGGCGGCCCCGAGGTCGCCTTCGCGACGACGGAATAGGCCCAGGGATCGGCGTGTCCCCTATGCGCGTCGTAGAAAGCGCGCAGGCGCTGGCGCAGCGCGGGGTCGAGCTTCGCGGCCAACGCGTTCCTGACCCGAACGCGCACCGGGTGCATCTGCGGCAGATGCTCGTCGTCGTAGCCCGCCGCGTTCAAGAGCGCGAACAGCGTGAAGACCGTCAGGTCTTCGGTGACGGTCACACGCCGCGAAACGCTCTCGGAGAGACCGCGCTCGCCGCGCAGCCCTTCCCGGTCCTTGGTGCACGAAACGCCGGCGAGCACCACGAGCCCCGCCGCGGCGACAACCTCGACGCACCTGACCATCCGCATGAATGCGACCCCCGAGCCTGGGGAGCATAACGCGAACGGCTCGGACTCCGGAAGCGCGCCTAGTTGAGGGCGTAACCCTCGAACTCCATGCGCTCCTTGAGCGCCTCCATGAGGAATGCAAGAGGCGTAACGGTGGATCAGGGACTATCGGCGATGTGGATGACGCTGCTGTAGACACCGTCGACGACACCAGCCATGCGCCGGTAATCGAGCGAATCGGCCGTGTCGGTCGCGGTGTGATAGTGGAGATTCCTGATCGGCCCGGTATCCGTCACCATGAATGCGGGATATCCCTGAGCCCAATAGTTACGCTGATCGGAGAGATCGATACCCGGTCCGGTCGGGCCGGAATAGCTCACCGCGCGCACGTCGGTCGCGCCGCGAAAACATCGCTTCGCGCGCCGGACGAGATCGCGATCGCTGAAGCGTCCCGCCAGTGCGACGAAGTCGCCGTCGCTCGGATACAGCAAGTGGAGGAGTGAGCCGGCCGACGGCTGCGTGTCGGTGTAGAGACCGATCATCTCCAAGGAGATCATCGCCCGCGGCCGCGCGCCCGACCGAGCCAGGGACGCGGCGTGCACCGCGCTCCCCATCTCGTCGCCGCCGAAGTACGGAGGCTCCTCGGTCGAGTAGGCGACGAGAACGACCGGTGCGCGAGGCGGTGTGCGGCCGAGGAGGCGGCCGACCTCGAGAAGACCGGCGATGCCGCTTGCATTGTCGTCCGCTCCGGGAAACGGACCGCACACGTCGTAGTGCGCGCCGACGACCACCGAAGGATCGCCGGCGGGGCCGAACGCCGCGACGACGTTCGACATCTCGCGGCCTCCGGCGCGATAAGGTTGCCGCGAGACGGACGCGCCGGTCTCCTTGAGCGCGCTCTCGATATAGGCCGCCGCTCTCGTCAGCTCTTCGGGGTGGCGCCAGTCACGCGGATGGTCGGGGGCCGCGAGGTATCGCACGTGCGACTCGAGCCGCGCCGACTCCGCGTGGTCATTCCCGGGAAACTCCTCGCGACCGAAGGTCGGTTGACGCAGCGACCACGCCAAGGCGATCCACGCGGCGCCGAGCACACAGACGACCGCTAGGACGATGCGGAGGAGACTCCTCACCCGTGCACGACGCGTCCCGCCTCTTCCCAGCGGCGGCACAGGTCCTGTGCGGCGCGACGCCAGTCGGGGAAGACGAACTTGAAGCCGCGCTCCTGGAGGAGGCCGGGGGCGACGCGGCGGCTCTTCAAGATCAGCTCGGTCTCGGTCTTCATCGCGAAGGCGCCCAGCTCGAGCATCCACGGGGCGGACGGAAGTCCGAAGCGCACGCCGGCGGCCTGGCGCAGCTCGCGCATGAACTCGGCGTTGGGGAGCGCCCCGGGAGAGGCGACGTTGACGGGTCCCTCGACATCGTCGTGCTGGATGAGCCAGCTCACGGCGCGCACGAAGTCGAGCTCGTGGATCCACGAGACGTACTGGCGGCCGTCGCCGAGCCGGCCTCCGAGGCCGCGACGGGCGAGCGAGACGAAGCGATCGAAGGCGCCGCCGGGATCGGGGCTCATCACGATCGCAGAGCGGAGCTTGACGCGGCGCGTCGCCGTGACCTGCGCGGAATCGAGCTCGCGCTCCCAGGCGCGAGCGACGTCGATGCTGAAGCGCCAGGTGTCGGGCGCGTCGGGCTCGCGTCCGCCGAGGATTCCGGTCGCCTCGTCGTTGGGTGCGTCGAAGCGGTGCGCGTAGATCGTCGCGGTCGACGCCTGGAGCCAGACGCGCGGGGGCCGTTTCGCGCCGGCGATCGCCTCGCCGACGAGGCGCGTCGTGCGCACGCGCGACTGCATGATCGCGCGCCGGTTCGTGTCGTTGTAGCGGCAGTTGACACTGCGTCCCGCGAGGTTGATGACGACGTCGGCGCCGTCGATCTCGTCGGTCCACGGCCCGGGCTTCTGCGCGTCCCACGTCACGGTGCGCGTGCCGTTCGTGGCGGCGCCGCGGCTCAGGACGACGACGTCGTGCCCGTCCTGCGCGAGTGCTCGCGTGAGAAGCGCCCCGACCTGTCCGCTGCCTCCTGGAATGACGACTTTCACTGCGACGCAGGATAACCCGCACGCAGCGGCGCGCCCACTTGGGGTCAGACGCCGATCAGCTCGAAGAACGTCGCGAGGTCGAGGTTGCCGCCGGAGACGACGGCGACGATCGGCCCCTGACCCGCTCTCCCCGAGAGCGCGGCGGCAACCGGGAGCGCGCCGGCGCCTTCGGCGATGACGCGTGCCTTCTCGGCCATGAGGCGCATCGCCTGTTTCGTCTCGTCGAGCGTCACGACGAAGACGCCGCTCACCACCGGCTTCATCCGCTCCCACATGCGCGGGAAGACGCTCTGCCCTCCGGCACCGTCGACGAAGGAGCGCTGCCAGTTCGGGAACGCCTGCGCCGAGCCTTTCTCGAACGAGAGCGCCGCGGGCGCCGCGGTCTCGGGCTCGGCGCCGTAGACCTTGACGTCGGGCTTGAGATGCCGGAACGCGCTCCCGACCGCGGTGACGAGCCCGCCGCCTCCCACCGCGGCGATCACCGTCTTCACGTCGGGCGCGTCCTCGAGGATCTCGTACGCCATCGTCGCGTTTCCCGCGATGAAGTTGTGGTCGTCGAACGGGTGGATGAACGTTCCCTGGACGCCGGGGAAGGCGCGGTCCTCGAAGGCGTCCCACGCCTTCTGGAACGGAACGAGCACGAGGCGCGCCCCGAGCGCCTCCATCCGCTCGAGCTTCGCCTTCGGCGCGGTCTCGATCGCGACGACGGTGCACGGCACGCCGAACCGGCGCGCCGCGTACGCGACCCCCTGCCCCGCGTTTCCCGCGCTGATCGTCCAGACGCCCTTCGCGCGATCGGCCTCCGAGAGCAGCGCGACCGCGTTCGCCGCGCCGCGCAGCTTGTAGGCGTTGATCGGCTGGAGGTTCTCGAGCTTGAGGCGGACGTCGGGATAACCCGGGCCCATCTCGAGGCGCACGAGCGGCGTGCGCACGGCCGTTCCCATGATGCGGCGGCGCGCGGCGTCGATGTCCTCGAGGGCGATCGGGCGAACGGGCTCGATGGAGGTCGGCATCGTCACTTCTCCTCGGCGTAGGTGATCCCCTCGGGTCGCTGAAACAGCTCCATCTTGGGGGCGAGCGCGTTGTTGTACTCGTCGTAGCGGAGCGCGAAGGCGAGCTTGGCGCCGTCGTAAAGGAACAAGGAGATCGGCGTCAGGCTCCGCTGCATCACGGAGAGGACGACGCGGTAGCGGTCGATCTTCTTCTCGTACTGGCTGACCCGTTGACCGTCGAGATCGGCCTTCTTCGTCGGTACGCCCTTCATGAACGCCATCTCGCAGCCGAACTCGAGTGCGGTGATCGACGGCGGCAAGTCGGGATCGCCGACGACCGGCGCCTTGAAGCCCGATCCTGCGTCGGTGTCGTGGAAGTGCCGGCCGTGCTTCGTCAGCAGGTCGATCATCCAGATATCGGGCTCGTTCGCGACCATGACCGGCTGCGTGTTGTGCTGACGATCGATGGCGCCCTCGACGCGCGCGTACTTGGTGCCGAGCCGGTACAGCGTCTCCGGCTGGCCGCCGGGCGACGATGGGTCGACGCCGGGGCTGATGTCGCGGTAGACGACGCGCACCATCTTCTGCGGGTCGCACACCTGCGCCTGCGCGCACGTCGCGACGAGAATCGCGATCGCTACAAGCGCCGGCCTCATCGCTTCTTCGCGGCTTTCTTCTTCGGGGCGACGGTCTTCGCCTTCATCATCGTGACTTTCTTGACGGCGCCGGTCCGGTCGTACGTCGTCCACTTGCCGGTCTGCTCACCGTTCTCGAAGGTGCCCGACCGCATCCGCACGCCGTCTTTTCGGAACCACTCCCAATACCCGGTCATGACGCCGCCCGCGAGCCAGCCTTTCGCCCACACCGAGCCGTCGGCGTGGCGGCCGATGTGCCGCTTCGGTGCCTTCAATGATCGACCGGCATGCCGCTCGATTATAGCGACGGTTTTCAGCGGCGATTCGAGTTCAGGGACTCCGCGATGCGCGCTCTGGAAGCCGTCCCCTCGGACCTCACTCCGCCGCTTGCAACACCGCGCCAAACCTGTCCTTCGCCGCCGCGACCCACGCGGCATAGCCGTCGGGATCGACCCAGGCCTTGGCACCGTCTTTCACGGCGCGCTCCCGTTTCGCGGCGAAGTCGAGCACCTCGAGGTGCGACGTCAGCCAGATGTCCGGCTTGAGCGACCCGAGGACGTCGAAGGTGCGCTTGTAGTCGTCGGCGATGCCGGGGTACGACGGGTTCTTCCCCAGCCGATAGCTCGAGGGAACGCCCGCGCCGTCCGCGAAGACGACCTCGTACTTCTTCATGCCGTCGTGGATCGTCGTGGTCCACGTCGTTGCGCCTCGCGTGTGTCCGGGGGTGAGGTGCGCGGTGAGCTTCACCTTCCCGAGCGCGACCGTCTCGCCGTCGCGCACGGTGCGATCGGGAATCACCCGGTCGAACGCGAAGTCGCGGACCTTTCCATACTGGAAATCGGTGATGCCTCCCGAGCGGAGCAGGTTCGCTTCGACGTCCATGACGACCACTTTGGCCCCGGTCGCCTTCTTGAGGTAGGCGAGCGCGCCGACGTGATCGACGTGGGCGTGGCTGACGAGGAGGAGCTTCACGTCCTCGGTCTTGAATCCGAGCTTCCTGATCGATGACTCGATCATCGGTCCGGAGCCGGGCATCCCGGTGTTGAGGAGCATGTGCCCCTTCGACGTCGTGATCAGCCAGACGCCGAGCCCTTCGGTCCCGACGAAGTAGATCGGGCCGGCGATCTTCACCGGATCCACTGCTTCCGTCCAGTGGAGCGACTCGCTCGCCGCGTTGAGATCCGCCGCCGCATCGCCGGCGCGCGCCGGAACGAGGGAAAGGGTTAAGGCGAAGGCGATCGGAACGAACGTGTGGTGTCTCATGGGTCCGCCGATCCTACACGACCCGACACACGCCGTGACGGCCGGCGCGCGCCCGCGTCGTCGTTCGCATTCAAGATCGCGATGGGACCGGTGCAGACTCTGACGGCTAGTGAACCATCTCCACGGCACCGGTGAACTCTTCGAGGCGAACGTCTTTCTTGGGGATGATGAGGACGTCTTTCCCCTCGATGACGATCTTCCTGCGGTTCGAGCCGAGGAGCTCGAGGCGCGCGTAGCCGCGCTTCCGGAACGGCAACGGAATGAGATTCGCGTACCGCTCGCCCCGCACCTCGAGCTGCCCCGACGCGATGCGCAGGGAGCCACGCGGCGGGCCGCCGCGGACCTGGCCCTTCCGGAACTCGAAGTAGAAATCTTCGAGCCAGAACGAGCTGCCGCCTCGAGCCGACGGATGCGAAGGATGGTGGATGTACGCGGTCACGGAGATCGCGACACCGTCACCGAACGACATGACCCACTTGAGCGTGGAGTCCTGGATCTCGATCGCCGACGCTTCCGGCATGAAGCCCCCCCTCAGCCGAATACGTATCTGGTCTTACGAAGCCGTCCTAGTTTGGAACGCAGAATCAGACCGCGCCAGCAAAAGCGGGAAGAAATTTTCAGCCGTCGACGCCCCGTGGCGCCTCGCGTCCGGGGCACTGGAGCACAATCGTGCCGCTCGGCGCGTCGGGACCGAACTTCACGACCGCGTCCTTGCACCCTCGCGCCTGGAATCGATAGCAGGGCCATTCGATGATCGCGGGAGCGCCCGTCTCCTTGCCATCGAGCGTGATGGTGTGAATGAAATGTGCACCGACGGTCAGAGGAATCGTCCCATCGGGATAGACACCGATGTGCTCCTGCGATTGAGCTTCGAGGCCGCAACCGCCTTCGCCCCAGCCGACGAGGATCGCATCGGGAATCACCGTCGCCCCACGGTCGACGAGCCGGCCCTCGAAACGATAGGAAGACCCCCCCGCCTGGCCCATGAGCAGGAGACAGATGCCGACGATCGGAATCGAGCTCATCGAGGACCCCTGTGACGTTGCACGAAGCATACGCCGATCGTCGCGATCAGGACAGCGGGCAGCCAGACCCAGAGCAGCTCGCTCGCCAAGACCGCAGCGCCTCCCTCGCGGAAGAATCCCGTGAGGCCGATCGGCGAGACCTCGATCGGTCTCACGGGAAAGAAGATGCGGCGATCGTCGAAGGGTGCGAGCAGGGCGATGCCGAGGCCGCCGTTCGTCAACGCATCGAGGATCCCGTGAGATGCGATGGCGATGAAGAGATAGGTCCAGATCGCCGCTCTCTGTCCGCCTTCGATCGACGTGCGCAGCGCGACGAGAGACAGGAGCGCCGCGAACACGAGAGAGTGCGTGAACCCGCGGTGACCGAGGATGTCTTCGTAGTGCACGCCGAAGCGAAAACCGATGACGTCGAAGTCGGGGACGATCGCGCATGCAGCGCCGACGATCCACCAGCGCCGAGGAACGAGACGTCGAGGGAACAGAGTGCCGATGGAGACCGCTGCGGCGGCGTGCGTGGGGATCGTCGGCAAGGAGACGTTCCGCTCACACCCCTTCGATCGCGACGAGGTTCGATCGCGTCGAGCGCTCCCGCAGCTCGCGGAGGGGCTGATAAGCAGGGTCCTCGTGAAATGACTTGAGGGCGGCCATGTTCGGGAACTCGAGGATGACGGCGCGGCGCGGCTGCCAGCTCCCTTCGAGCACTGAGACGGCGCCGCCGCGCGCGAGGTAGCGGCCGCCGTGACGCTCGATGAACGCCGGAACGAGGCGGCGATACTCGGCGAATGCTTCGGAATCCGTGATCTCGATGTCGACGATCAGGTAAGCGGCCATGACGGCTCCTAGGTGAGATCGACCATGGCGGAAGTCTAAGCCGATGAAGGAGGCGGGCAGCGAAAAGAAAGGGATCGCTTCCCGGTCAGCGCGCGCCGGCCAACGATCCGAGGAGCGTCATGAGGTCGTCGAAGTCGACCGGCTTCACGAGGTGGCCGTCGAACCCGGCATCCATCGAGCGCCGCCGGTCTTCCTCCTGGCCCCAGCCGGTGAGGGCGACGAGCGTCATGTCCTTGCCCCACGGCTGCTCGCGGATGCGTTGCGCGGTGTCGAAGCCGTTCATCTTCGGCAGGCCGATGTCCATGAGGACGATCTCCGGCCGGTGCTTCTCCGCCGCCTCCAGAGCTTCGAGGCCGTCATGGGCGGTGTGGGTCTCGTTGCCCTCGATCGACAGCAACATCGCGAGCGACGCGGCGGAGTCGACATTGTCGTCGACCACGAGGAACTTGTGTGCGGTCATGGTCGATCTCCTTCGCCGCGCTGTGGTGGCCGAACCCGTAGACGTACACCGACCTGTGCTCTATGAGAATCGATTCTGAGCCTGCGTCAACGGGTCGGACAGAAGAATCCGAGGGTTCTAGGTCGTTTTCCTACCGGCCACTCAGAGGATCCCGGACGCACGGAAACGCTCCGGAAATCGGATCGCGCCGAGGGCCAGCGCCGAGTCCAGGTTCTCAGGCTGCGCACCGACGCCGCGTGGCGCGCGAGCCAGCGCGTCGACTCCGGCCTCTCGAGCGGCCCCGTGACGACGTACGCCATGCTCTCGAGAAAACAGTTCGCGCGCGCTGCGCGGAAGTACGGCACGACCTCGGTACGCCACAGCTCGCCCATGCGCGCCGCGTCGGCGAGGTCGACGACGAAGGTGACGAGACCTTGGAGGGCGGTGGCGACGAAGCGCTCGTCGGAAGCGCCCCGCGTCTTGGCCGCATGTCGTGTCGACCGGATGGTCGCCAGAATCAGCTCGGCCTGCCACCAGGGATCGCCGCTCACCGAAGGCACGCGCATCGCCGTCGTCGGCGGCTCGCTCGGAAACTCGGGCACGAGCAGCTTGAAGACGCGCGACGCCACCGCCCGCGCGCTCGCGGACCCCTGCTCGATCATCGCGTATCGCACATAGGCGAGCACCGCCTGCGCGGTGCGGCCGTGATCGTCGTGGCATCGTGCGAGCACAAGCCAAGCTTCGGGAGTGTCCGGCGCTTCGAGCGCGACGTCCTCCAGACGCGTCGTGCGGCCCGGGTCGTGAGTCGTGAAAGGATCCAACGTGACCCCGGCGTACGATGCCAATCGCTCCATGACCAGGCTCTCCTTGCGGAAGATCGTACTGCGCGAGAGACCTGATAGGGAGGTTGCTCAGTCCGTTCATCGCTTCATTCCCACCGCAGGAGCTTTCTCCGGCGCCGACGCGTAACACGCCTAGGGGTTTCAACGGAGAGAGCGCCCGCGTGATCGATTCGAGTCCCGCTCCGCGATCGCGGCGAACGTCACTCCGTCCCGACGGGGCGCGCCTCCCGCTCGAGGGGCTCGGGGTCGGCGATCTCTTTTCCGGATCCGGCGCCCATCTCGCGCATCTTGCGCGCCGTGACGAGCACGCGGCTCGCGAGCGACGCCATCGCCTGGTTGTACGCCTTCACGGCGCCATCCAGGCCCGCGCCGAGGTCGCGGAAGTGCGAGGTCATCGTGGCGACGCGATCGTGGAGCGTCGCGCCGAGCTCGCGGATCTCCTCGGCATGGGCCGCGACCTTCTCCTGCTGCCAGGCGTAATGGACCGTCTTCAAGAGGGCGACGAGGTTCGTCGGCGACGCGAGCACGACGCCTTTCGAGAAGGCGAACTCGAGGAGCTCGGGATCGCGCTCGACCGCGGCGGCGAAGAACGCCTCGCCGGGGATGAAGAGGACGACGAACTCCGGCGTCGCTTCGAGCTCGGCCGCGTAGCTGCGGAGTGAGAGGCGCGCGATGCGGTCGCGGACCTGGCGCGCGTGGTCGGCGAGCTTCGCGGCACGGAGCGTATCGTCGGTCGTCTCCTGCGCCTCGAGATAGGACGTGAGCGGGACCTTGGCGTCGACGACGAGGCGGCGGCCGCCGGGGAGGCTGACGATCATGTCGGGCCTGAGGACGCCCCCCTCGGCGTTGACCGTCGTCTGCTCGGTGAAGTCGCAGTGGGGCTGCATGCCGGCCAGCTCGACGACCCGCCGCAGGTGGATCTCGCCCCAGCGTCCGCGCGTGTGCGGCGCGCGGAGCGCCTGGGCGAGCGTGGCCGTCTCCGTACGCAAGCGGTCGTTCGCGCGGCCCATGTCGGCGACCTGCGTCTTCAGCTCGCGGTAGGCGCCCTCGCGCTCGCGCTCCAGGAGCCGGAGCTTCTCGTCGACCTGCTGGAGCGATTGCTCGACCGGTCGCACGAGGTCGAGGAACGACCGTTGCGTCGACTGGAGGACATCGCTCGACAGCGCGACGAACGACTCCCGCTGGAGTCTGGCGACGTCGGCCTGGGCGGCGAGCTCGGCCCGGGCCCGCGCCAGCTCCTCGCGGAGCCGGCCGCCCGAACGCCCTGCTGCGACCGCGACGGCGAGCCCCCCGATGAGCCCGCCGATGACTAAACCCAGGAGCAGGCTCGCGGAGTCCATGAGGGTAAGGATAGCGCCGTCCTGGGGAAAGGAAGTGTGTGCTTTGCGTTCTTGTCGCCGTTCTGAAACCATAGCGGGATCATGAAGATGCGTGGGCTCATCGTCACCGCCGTCGTCCTCGCCGCCGCCGTGGGCGCGTACGGGATCTACCAGAAGCGGTCCTCCAAAGCGCCCGAGGCGAAGTACACGACGCAGGTCGTCGACACGGGCACGGTCATGGAGACGGTGACGGCGACCGGCACGATCGCGCCGGTCAACACCGTCCAGGTCGGCTCGCAGGTGTCGGGGATCGTCTCGAAGCTCTACGTCGACTTCAATTCGCCGGTGAAGAAGGGCCAGCTCCTCGCCGAGCTCGACCCGACGCCGTTCGTGCTCCAGGTTCAGCAGCGTCAGGCCGACCTCCAGCAGACGACGGTTCAGATGAGCAACGCGAAGATCCAGCTCGACCGCAACGCGCGCCTGCTCGCGCAGCAGCTCGTCGCCCAGGCCGATTACGACACGGCGAAGGCGACCTACGACGGCATGAAGGCCCAGGTCGACCAGTCGGAGGCGGCGCTCAAGCAGGCGGAGACGAACCTCGGTTACGCGAAGATCTTCTCGCCGATCGACGGCGTCGTCGTCGCTCGGCAGTACGACATCGGGCAGACGGTCGCGGCGTCGTTCCAGGCGCCCACGCTGTTCACGATCGCCGAGGACCTCACGAAGATGCAGGTGAAGGCCGACGTCGACCAGTCGGACATCAGCCGCGTCACGAACGGACAGACCTCGCGTTTCACGGTGGACGCGTATCCGGAAGAGCCGTTCACCGGCAAGATCTCGCAGATCCGTCTGAACGCGACCGTGAATCAGAACGTCATCACCTACCCGGTCATCATCGACGTTCCGAACCCCGACGGCCGCCTGAAGCCGAACATGACCGCCGACGTGACCATCGAGGTCGCGCGCGTCGCGGACGTGCTCCGGATTCCGAACGCGGCGCTCCGCTTCAAGCCGATCGAGGTCGGACGCGCGGGCGGCGGCGAGACCGCGACCAAGGCGGCGGTTGAAGGCAACCCGCCACGAGGCGCCGCGCGCGCCGGCCAGGCGCTCGGCGGAGGACCACGCCCGCCGAAGCACCAGCAGACGGTCTACGTCGTGCTCGCGGACAACAAGCTGAAGCCGGTGGAGGTCAAGACCGGGATCTCCGACGGGCGATTCACGGCCGTCACCGACGGCGAGCTCAAAGCGGGCGACAAGATCGCGATCGGCTTCATGACCGCCAAGGCGGATCAGCAAGGCGCCTCGCCGATGGGCATGGGCGGCGGGCCCAGGCCCGGCGGTGGCGGCGGGGGCCGTCGTCCTTGATCGAGATCCGCGACCTCGTCAAGATCTACTCGCTCGGCGAGGTCGAGATCCGGGCTCTGGACGGCGTCTCGCTCTCGATCGCGGAAGGTGAGTTCGTCGCGATCATGGGGCCGTCGGGCTCGGGCAAGTCGACCCTCATGAACCTCCTCGGTTGCCTCGACCGGCCGACCTCCGGCACCTACGTCCTCGACAAGGTCGACGTCTCGCGCCTCGACGGGAACGCCCGCGCCGAGATCCGGAACGCGAAGATCGGGTTCGTGTTCCAGAGCTTCAACCTGCTGCCGCGCACGACCGCGATCGAGAACACCGAGCTGCCCCTCCTCTACTCGGACAACGGCGTGGGCTCGGGGGACCGCGTGGCGCGCGCGCGGGAGGCCTTGAAGCGCGTGGGCCTCGCGGGGCGCGAGCGCTCGACCCCCTCGCAGCTCTCCGGCGGCCAGCAGCAGCGGGTCGCGATCGCGCGGGCGCTCGTCACCGACCCGCCGATCATCCTCGCGGACGAGCCGACCGGGAACCTCGATTCGAAAACCTCCGAAGAGATCATGGCGATCTTCCAGCGGCTCAACGACCAGGGGGAGACCGTCCTGCTGATCACGCACGAGCCGGACATCGCGCAGCACGCGAAGCGCGTGATCATGCTCAAGGACGGGAAGATCGTCTCGGACGAAACGATCACTCAAAGGAAAGCGGGGACGGCATGAGAAGCGTCGTGCTCCGGACCGTGAACATCGTGAAGGTCGGCCTGCGCTCGATCGCGCGCAACAAGATGCGGTCGTTCCTGACGATGCTCGGCCTCGTGTTCGGCGTCGGCTGCGTCATCGCCGTCAACGGGATCGGGAACGGCGCCTCGGTGTCGATCCAGTCGAACATCAACTCGCTCGGCGCGAACTACATCATGATCTTCCCGGGTGCGGTCACCTCCGGCGGCGCGCGCATCTTCTCGGCCCAGTCGTCGCTCACCGAGGACGATGCCAACGCGCTGAAGACCGAATGTCCCTCGGTTGCCTACGTCTCGGCCGGTGCGCGATCCGCGGGAACGGTCGTCGCGGGTGAGAACAACTGGTCGACCGAGATCTTCGGCGCCGACGTCGACTGGCCGTTCATCAGGTCGTGGAACGTCAAGAACGGCACCTTCTTCACCGACGCCGAGGTCAAGGCCTCGGCGAAGGTCGCGGTCCTCGGCAACACCGTCAAGGACAACCTCTTTCCCGATTCCGATCCCATCGGCGCGGTGGTCCGCGTGAAGAACGTCCCGTTCAAGGTCGTCGGCGTCCTCGAGAAGAAGGGCGGCAGCACGATGGGGAACGACCAGGACGACCAGATCGTCATTCCGTACACGACGGTGATGAAGCGCCTGTCGGGCAACTCGCGCCTCAACGTCGTGCAGGTCTCCGCCGTCTCGCCCGATGCGATCCAGAACGCCATGAGCGAGATCCGGGCGCTCCTCCGCCAGCGCCACCGCTTGACGGCCGGCCAGGACGACGACTTCACGATGCGGTCCCAGGAGGAAATCGCCGCCGCCGCCGGTCAGACGACGAAGACGCTGTCCATGCTCCTGATCATCGTCGCGGTCGTGTCGCTGATCGTCGGGGGCATCGGCATCATGAACATCATGCTCGTCTCGGTGACCGAGAGGACGCGCGAGATCGGGATCCGCATGGCGATCGGCGCCAAGTCGCGCCACGTCCTCCTCCAGTTCCTCCTCGAAGCCGTGACTCTCTCGGTCCTCGGGGGTGGCCTCGGGATCGCGCTCGGGATGGGCGCGTCACGCGGCGTCGCGACGTTTCTCGGCTGGGTCGTCATCGTCGATCCGACGTGGATCCTGCTCGCGTTCGGCATCTCGGCAGCCATCGGCGTCTTGTTCGGGTTCTTCCCGGCGTGGAAGGCGTCGTCGCTCGATCCGATCGAGGCGCTGCGGTACGAGTAGTTCGGAAGCGTTCCAGCCTGAACGCTGAACCCTGAACCTCTGGTAATTCGGTAGCCGTCCCCGTATTCTCCGGCGGATGAGCGACCTCGAGAAGCTGTTCGAGAACAACCGGGCGTGGGCGCACGGGATCACGAAGAAGGATCCGAACTTCTTCCGGTCGCTCGCGCAGCAGCAAGCGCCGGAGCACCTCTGGATCGGTTGCGCGGACAGCCGGGTTCCCGCCAACGAGATCGTCGGGCTCGCTCCCGGTGAGATGTTCGTCCATCGCAACATCGCCAACGTCGTCGTCCACACCGACCTGAACTGCCTCTCGGTCCTCCAGTACGCGCTCGACGTGCTCCACGTGAAGCACGTCATCGTCTGCGGCCACTACGGCTGCGGCGGCGTGCTCGCGGCGCTGCGCGACACGGCGGTCGGCCTCGCCGACAACTGGATCCGCCACGTCCAGGACGTGCGGGACAAGCACGCTTCCGCCCTCAAGGTCCTCGACGGCGAGGGGGCGCGCCACGACAAGCTCTGCGAGCTGAACGTCATCGAGCAGGTGCACAACGTCGCGCAGACGACCGTGATGCGCGACGTCTGGGCGCGCGGGCAGAAGGTCACGATCTACGGCCTCATCTACAGCTTGAACGATGGGCTGCTTCACGACCTGGCGACGCGCCACTCGGGGCCGAGAGCAAGGTGAGATCGAGCGTCGCGCTCGCCGCCGCGCTCGTCGCGAGCCTACCGGCATTCGCGGCGGATCTCTGGCCCCAGCTCGAGCCGGTCTACACCGACCTCCACGCTCACCCCGAGCTCTCCGGTCAGGAGATCGAAACGGCGGAGAAGCTCGCCGGCAAGCTGAAGGCGCTCGGCTTCGACGTCACGAGCGGCGTGGCGAAGACCGGAGTCGTCGGCGTCCTGAAGAACGGAGCCGGGCCGACGGTGATGCTCCGCACCGAGATGGACGCCCTCCCCGTCGAGGAGAAGACCGGGCTCCCCTATGCGAGCAAGGTCAGAGCGAAGAACACGGCCGGCGACACGGTGAGCGTCATGCACGCGTGCGGGCACGACGTCCACATGACGGCATGGCTCGGGGCGGCGACCGTCCTCGCCGGCGATCGCGCGTCGTGGCACGGCACGCTCGTCATGGTCGGCCAGCCCGCGGAAGAGATCGGAACCGGGGCGCACGACATGCTCGCGGACGGCCTCTTCACGCGCTTCCCCAAGCCGGACGCCGCGCTCGCGGTCCACGATTCGGAAATGCTCGCCGCGGGCACGATCGGGATCAGGCCGGGCCCCGTGTTCGCGAGCGCGGACTCGGTCGACATCGTCGTCCACGGGCGCGGTGGCCACGGCGGGAAGCCGCAGGTCACGGTCGATCCGATCGTGATCGGCTCGCGCATGGTGCTCGCGTTCCAGACCCTCGTCTCGCGCGAGACCAACCCGTTCGACCCCGCCGTCGTCACCGTCGGCGCGTTCCGTGCGGGCACCCGCCCGAACATCATCCCCGACACCGCGGAGCTGCTGCTCACCGTGCGCGCGTACAGCGACGAGGTCCGGGCGAGCCTGCTCGCGGGGATCCGCAGGATCGCGAAGGCCGAAGCCGAAGCCGCGAACGCGCCGGAGGCCCCCTCGATCTCGACGGCGGGCGTCGCCGAAGTCACGATCAACGATCCGGCCCTCGCCGCGCGCATCGAGAGCTCGCTCAAGAAGGCGCTCGGCGACGCGCGGGTCGTCGAGCAGATCCGCGTGATGGCGGGCGAGGACTTCTGCGAGTACGCGCGCGCCGGAGTCCCGTCCGTGACGATGCAGCTCGGCGCCACGGCACCGGATGTCCTCGCCAAATCGAAATCCGAGGGCACGGTGGTCCCGAGCATCCACTCGTCCCTGTTCGCGCCGGATGCCAAGCCGGCCGTCACGACGGGGATCGATGCGCTCGTCGCCGCCGCGAAAACGGTCTTCGCGCGCTGAGCTCGCCCCGTCGCCCGGCGGGGACTATCTTTGGACTTCGTGCCTCAACTCGAGATCCACGAGCTGGCGGCGGCCGAGCTTTCGTCCGCGGCGGCGGTCCTCGGCCGCGGCATGCGCGACAACCCGCTCCACGTCCGCGTGTTCGGAGAGGATCCCGCACGGCGCGAGGAGTCGCTGACGCGCTTCTTCCTCCCCGTGCTCCGCGGGATCGCGCGCAAGGGGATCGTTCTCGGCGGCTACCGCGGCGATGCGCTCGTGGGCGTCTGCGCCATGGCGCGACCCGGGCGTTGCCAACCGTCGGTGGCGGAGAAAATGCGCTTGGCGCCCGGGCTGATCGCGCGTGAGGGGCGCACGACGCTCCACCGCGTGCTCGAGTGGACCGGAGCGTGGTCGAAGCACGATCCCACGGATCCCCATTGGCACCTCGGCCCCATCGCGGTCGACCGTACGGCGCAGGGCCAGGGGATCGGGAGCGCGCTCCTCGAGGCGTTCGCTCGGCGGATGGACGAGAGGCGTGCCACCGCCTACCTCGAGACCGACAAGGAAGCGAACGTGAGACTCTACGAGCGCCTCGGCTTCACCGTGCAGGGTGAGGAGGCGGTTCTCGGTGTCCCCAACTGGTACATGATGCGGACGCCGCTCTCGGCCGCCCGCTCGCGCGGCACCGTCGCCGAGGAGAGGCCCGCGGTCAAGCACGTGCTCGAGACCGCGCTCTACTGCGACGATCTCGAAAAGACGACGCGCTTCTACTGCGACGTGCTCGGGCTCATGCCTCTCTTCGCGGACACGCGCCTCACCGCGCTCGATGCGGGGCATGGCACCGTCCTGCTCCTCTTCAGGCGGGGCGGATCGCTGGCGCCGATGCCGTTCCCGGGCGGGATCATCCCACCGCACGACGCCGCGGGGCCGGCCCACGTCGCCTTCGCGGTCGGTGCCTCCGAGATGGAGAGCTGGGAGCGGCGCCTCGAGTCCGCCGGCATCGCCACCGACGGCCGCGTGAACTGGGAGCGAGGCGGCCGGAGCATCTACTTCCGCGACCCCGAGGGCCACTCGATCGAGCTGGCCACGCCCGGGACCTGGCCGACGTACTGATCCTCTAAGCGTGCACGCCGGGAGCTTCGTGCCCGGTGGATGCCACGTACTCGGCGTAACCGCCGAGGTAGGTCATCGGCCGCCGGTCGCCGTCGTCCGGATGCAGCTCGAGCACGCGGCTCGAGAGTCCGCGCAGGAACGTGCGGTCGTGGGAGACGAACAGCATCGTCCCCTCGAACGTCGCGAGGGCGGCCACGAGCATCTCCTTCGTCTCGAGGTCGAGGTGGTTCGTGGGCTCGTCGAGCACGAGGAAGTTCGGCGGGTTCAAGAGCATCCGCGCGATGACGAGTCGCGACTTCTCGCCGCCGGACAGCGCGCGCACCGGCTTGTCGACGTCGTCCCCCGAGAACTGGAAGGCGCCGAGGAGCGCCCGGAGCGTCCCCTGCCCCTCGAGCGGAAAATCCTTCTGCATCTGCTCGAAGAGCGTGAGCGCCGGATCGAGGAGATCGAGCGACTGCTGGGCGAAGTAGCCCATGTTGAGCGACGCGCCGAGCCGTACCGAGCCCGCGTCGGGCGTGAGCGCACCGGCGACCATCTTGAGGAGGGTCGTCTTCCCCGCGCCGTTACGCCCCATGACGCACCAGCGCTCTCCGCGCCGGATCGTGAGGTCGAGCCCGTCGTAGATCGACTTGTCGCCGTACCGCTTCACGACGCCCGCGAGCAGCGCGACGTCGTCGCCCGAGCGCGGCGGCGTGCGGAAGTCGAAGGAGACCGCCTTCCTCCGCCGCGGCGGCTCGAGCGTCTCGATCTTCTCGAGCTTCTTGACGCGGCTCTGGACCTGGGCCGCCTTGGCGGCGTGCGCGGCGAAGCGCTCGATGAACCGTTGCTCCTTGGCGAGCATCGCCTGCTGGCGCTCGTAAGCGGCCTCCTGCTGCGTGGCGCGGAGCGCGCGCTCCCGCGCGTAGAAGTCGTAGTCGCCCGCGTAGGCGACGAGCTCGCCGCCGTCGATGTCGACGATCCGGTCGACGACGCGGTTCATGAAGTCGCGGTCGTGGCAGGTCATGAGCACGGCGGCGCGCGTCGTCGCGAGGAACGACTCGAGCCAGAGGATCGACTCGATGTCGAGGTGGTTCGTCGGCTCGTCCATGAGCAGGACGTCGAAGTCACCCAAGAGAACCTTCGCCATCGCGACACGCATCTTCCATCCGCCCGACATCGCCGCCACGTCGCCGTCGATCGCGCGATCGTCGAAGCCGAGGCCGTGGAGGACCGCGCGCGCCCGCGCTTCCAGCTCGTATCCTCCGCGCTCCTGGTACTCGTGCTGGACCTCGCCGAACCGGGCAAGGATCGCGTCCATCTCGTCCGCACGCGACGGGTCACCCATCGCGTGCTCGAGATCCGAGAGCTCGTGATGGAGATCGCCGAGCCGTCCGCTCCCCGCGATCGCCTCGTCCAGAACGGTGCGGCCGCCCATCGCTTCGACGTCTTGCCGGAAGTAGCCGACCGTGACGCGCTTGGGGAGCGAGACTTCGCCGGCGTCCGGCTCTTCCTCGCCGGCGATCATCCGGAAGACGGTCGTCTTCCCCGCCCCGTTGGGCCCCACGAGGCCGACCTTCTCCCCCGGGTTGAGCTGGAACGAGGCGTCGACGAGGAGGATGCGACGGCCGTACTGCTTGCAGACGTTCGTGAGAGCGATCATGAAGCGGACAAAGTAGCAGGCGGGTCAGCGTGTGTACGGGACGATCACGAAGGCGTGGCGGCGCGGCGGAAAATCCTTCGTATTCCTGGTGGCGAGAGAGAACCCGTGATGGAGAGCCGCGGCCGCCTGCAGAGCGTCCGGCAGCCTCCATCGATGCGCGCGCCGCAGCTCGGCCGCGAGATCGGCGACCGGCGCATCGATCGCGACCAGCGGGATGGCGTCAAGAAGCGACCGGACCCGCGAGATCATCGATGCCGGCGCGCCGGCGAGGACCTCGGCACGAGTGATCGCCGAGATGTGCGCCCGGTTTCCCGTCCGTCGCATGAACGCGGTCGCTTCGTCGACCCCGTTCAGATGATCGATGACGATCACGGAGTCGAGGAGGACGCCTTCACCACTCACGGCGCATCTTCCTCTGGTACGAGAGACCGTCGACCAGCTTCCAGCTGCCGGACGTCGCATCGAGGAGGTCGTCGAGCTGCGGGCGCTCCCGTCGGGTCTGATCGCGGAGCAAACGGACCGCCCTCCGAATGAGCTCCGTCATCGGCACCCCTTCGGATGCCGCGGTCTTGTCCAGCCAGCGCTTGTCTTTCTGCTCGAGCGAGATGACGGTTCGGACCATGATGCACTCCGATATCAACAAGACCAATATGATATCATCGGGCCATGAAAGTCAACGCCGGCACGGTGACCGCCTGGCTCGACGCCTTGCCCAACGATCGCCGGGACGCCCTCTCGAAGCTCCGCGAGATGATCGAGCACGCCGCGCCTAAGGCGAAGGGGACGATGCAATACGGCACGCCGAGCTGGCACCTCGGTGGGCCGCTCTTCGCGATGGCTTCGCACCCCAATGCGATGGAGCTGCTGGTCGCCGATCCGGCGCTCGTGAAGGCGCGGAAGAAAACCCTCGGTAACGTCGAGGTCGGCACCGCGGGGTTCCGGTTCAAGCGCCTCGACGATCTCGATCTGGAAGGTGTGCAGAGCCTGCTGGATGCGGCTGCTGCGAAGCGAAAGTAACTACCGACCGTCGACTGCCGACGTCTTACTGACTTCCCGCCTTCAGCGGAAACGTCTCCTGGATGTCGCGCGGCTGCGGGAGGCGCTCGCCGGCGACCGAGATCATCGTCTTCGTCATGAAGAGGGTGACCCCCTTCGTGCGGCGCGTGTTCGCGAAGTCGAGCTTGCGCATGTAGCGATCGCGGCGGTCTTGGGGGACGTCGCGGGCGGCCTTGGTCGCGTCGTAGTTGACGGCGCCGGTCCAGCCGACGCGGAAGCCGGTGTCGTCGTAGAGGATGACCTCGAGGCGGCGCTCCTGGATCAGCGTGTTCTTGAGGTTGTCGTAGTAGAGGCCGATCTCGTTGACGCCGTCGCCGTCGAGGTCGAGCAGCGCCACCTCGCCGCGGCCGACGAAGCCTCCGTTCTCCTTCGCCGCATCGCGCGTGTAGAGCGGGACGAGGTCCTTCCCGTCCTGCCGGTAGACGGCGAGGATGACGTCGAGCGCGTCGTTCTCGTCCTTCTTCCCGGTGAGATAGGTCACGACGGCGACGATCTGCTTGGCGTCGCCGGGGAGGACCTTGGCGGTCGTCACCGAGCTGTTCATGACGTCCTTCGGCTTGATGCCGAGCTGCTTGTAGACGTCGAACGCCGTGTCCGCGCGGGCCGTGCCGAAGAGGGCCGCCGCGAAGACCGCCATCATTCCCCATCTGCCCATCGCGCTCACCTCGCCGCCTGCCGCCGCGCGGCCGACTTGGCCGCCTTACGCCTCTTGGCCAGCCGTGCCTCTCGCTTCGCGAGCTCGACCTTCGACCAGGCGACGAATTTCTCCTGGGTATCGAAGAAGAGGTCGTACCCGCCCTCGTCGGAGAAGTAGTCGCAGGGCGGCTCGTCCGGCTTGTCCTTGTCGGGCCAGCCGTAGTCGCGGCAGATCTGCGGGCGGGTGTGGTAGATGCCGCAGCTGTTGTCCGCCTGGAGGTTCTGGCAGCGCGTCCGGACCTCGAGATACCACGCCTTGTCCATCATCCAGACGACGACGTGCTCGTGCATGAGGTACCAGCGGATGAAATCGTGGTCCTCCGGCGTGACCGGCGCGTCGATCTCGAGGGCGAAGTACTTGCAGCAGCGGGCGGTGCAATCGTGACAGGGAGGGCCGACTTTCGGATCGAACGTCGGGGTGCCGATTTGAACGAGCCGCACGCGTCAAACTCCTCAAAGGACACGCGCCGGCGAGTTTAGCATGCGGGTTTGGGCCGGGCCCGGCGCGTATACTCGTTCTACGAATGATTCTCTATGCCGCGAAGCATCTGCTTCCCGTGTCGTCGCCTCCGATTCAAAGCGGTGCCGTGGTGGCGCACGAAGGAAGGATCGTCGCCGTCGGGCGGCGGCGCGATCTTCTCAAAGCTCATGCCGATGCCGAAGTCCGCGATCTCGGTGACGCGGTCCTGATACCCGGCCTCGTCAACGCCCATACCCACATCGAGCTGTCGTGGATGAACGGCGAGCCTCCGGCCGGCGGCTCGTACATGACCTGGCTCGAGGACCTCATCGCGCGCCGCGGATCGATCGAGGAAGCGACGGCCCGCGCCGCCGCCTCGAGCGCGATCGAGTCGATGCTGGCGCGCGGAACCGTCGCAATCGGCGACGTCGCGAACCAGAGCTGGGCGGCGCCGCTCCTCGCGAGCTCACGCCTCGCGGGAACGGTTTTCCTCGAGATCTTCGGCTTCAAGTCCGGCGACGCCGAGTCGATCCTCGACGCGGCGGCCGGCCGCCTCGAGGCGATCGACGCGACGCCCGAGATGAAGGCGGCGAAGGGGCGCATTTCGGCGATCCTGACGCCGCACGCCGCCCAGACGACGTCGGCGCCGCTCCTGAAGGCTCTGGGCGGCCGGGCCGCCGCGGCGGGCGAGGCGCTTTCGATCCACGTCGCCGAAAGCATCGAGGAGTCGCAGCTCCTGCGCGACGGGACCGGGCCGTTCCGCGACCTCCTCATCCGCCGCGGCGCCTGGGACGACGCGTGGAAGGCGCCGGGGCTCACGCCGGTCGAGTACCTCGACCGCCTCGGAGTCCTCTCGCCGCGCACGCTCGCCGTCCACTGCGTCCACCTCGACCATCACGATCTCACCCGCCTCCAGGCGCGCGGGGTGACGGTCGTCACCTGCCCGCGGAGCAATCAGAGGCTCGGTGTCGGCAAAGCCCCCATTCCGAAGCTTCTCGCGTCGGGGATCCCGGTCGCGCTGGGCACCGACTCGCTCGCCTCGTCCCCCGACGTCGACGTGTTCAACGAGGTCGCGGTCCTGAGGCAGGAGCACCCCGGCCTCGCGCCGGCGGCCGCCCTTCGCATCGCGACCCTGAACGGAGCGCGGGCCCTCGGGCTCGCGAAGGACCTGGGGACGATCGAGCCGGGAAAATCGGCGGCGCTCGCGGTCGTCGGCCTCCCGGACCCGAACGACGACCCGCTCGAGGCGGTCACCTGGACTTCCGAGCAGGTCTTCGCACTCGACGGGGCGCCGTTCGAGACGGTTGCCCGTTGACCGCCGCTGCCCCGGCCCTCCGCTCGATCGGCGCGTGGGGGCGGATGGTCAAGTTCTCCCACAGCGTCTTCGCGCTGCCCTTCGCGCTCTCCGGAACGGCGCTCGCCGCGGCCCGTCATGGCATCTCGCTCCGTCAGGTCGTGTGGGTCGTCGTCGCGATGGTGGCGGCGCGCAACGCCGCGATGGGATGGAACCGGCTTGCCGATCACGCAATCGATGCCCGGAACCCGCGGACGGCGGGGCGCGAGCTGCCGGCCGGCGTGCTCTCGCGGCCGGCGGTCCTCGCGTTCACGCTGGGGCTCGCCGCGCTGTTCGTCGTGGCGTCGTTCCAGCTGGGCCGGCTCTGCGGCCTTCTGTCGCCCGTGGCGCTCGCCGTCGTCTTCGGCTACTCGTACACGAAGCGCTTCACCTGGGCGAGCCATCTCGTCCTGGGCCTCTCGCTCTCGATGGCGCCGATGGGCGGGTGGCTGGCGGTCGCGGGGCGCTTCGACCTCGTGCCCTGGTGCCTCGCCGCCGCCGTCTTCTTCTGGGTGGCGGGGTTCGACACGATCTACGCCTGCCAGGACGAAGCATTCGACCGGAGCGCGGGGCTCTTCTCGATCCCCGCCCGCTTCGGCGCGGCCACCGCCCTCGTCCTCGCCCGCGTCTTCCACCTGCTGGTGCTCCTGGCGATGGCGGCCGTCGGCGCCGCGGCGCACCTCCACCCGGTCTACTGGGCGGGGATCGCGCTCATCGCGGCGGTGCTCCTCTGGGAGCACCGGCTCGTGCGCGCGGACGATCTCTCGAAAGTCGGCGTCGCCTTTCTGAACGCGAACGGGCTCGTGAGCATGCTCTACCTCGGGGTCGTCCTCACCGCGCTCGCCTTCGGGAGAATGGCGTCATGAAACCCCACGACCACGACGAAGCGATGGTCCCCGCCTTCGAGGACCTCGAATTCCTGAGGCGGGACGAGCTGCGACCGACGCGGCTCATGCTCGAGCACTTGAAGCCGGAGCTGTTCCTGCGCTCAGCGGGAATCCGTTCCACGATCGTGGTCTTCGGGAGCGCGCGCATCATCGAGCCGGCGCTCGCGGCCGCGCGCCTCGACGAGACGAAGCGCCTCCGTGACCGCCGGCCCGGCGATCCGGCTTCCGAGAGGCTCGTGCGCATCGCCGAGCGCCTCGTCCTCAGCTCGAAGTACTACGAGACCGCGCGGGAATTCGGCAAGATCGTCTCGACGGAGAGCGACCACGTCGTCATGACCGGAGGCGGGCCCGGCGTCATGGAGGCCACGAACCGCGGTGCCCGCGATGCCGGCGCGAAATCCGTGGGGCTCAACATCGAGCTGCCGCACGAGCAGTCTCCCAACCCCTACATCACGCGCGGCCTCTCGTTCAACTTCCACTATTTCGCGATGCGGAAGATGCACTTCATGCTGCGGGCGAAGGCGCTCGTCGCCTTCCCCGGCGGCTTCGGCACGATGGACGAGCTGTTCGAAGCGCTCACGCTCGTGCAGACGGGGAAGGTCGCGCACCTGCCGGTGATCCTCGTCGGGCGCTCGTTCTGGGAGAAGGCGATCGACTTCGACCTCCTCGTCGACGAAGGGCTCATCGCACCCGAGGACGTTCTCCTCTTCCGCTTCGCGGAGACGGCGAAGGAGGCCTGGGAGCACATCGTCGCCTACTACGCGAAGTACGGGGACGAATGACGGCGAAGCGGCTCGTGCTGTTTGACATCGACGGCACGCTCATCGATACCGCGGGCGCCGGCCGGCGCGGGCTGACCGCGTCGTTCCGCGCCGTCTTCGGTCTCGACGGGGTGGACGAGGCCGCCGAACGCGTTCGCTTCGGCGGCAAGTCCGACCCGACGATCATCGCCGACATCGCGCGCGAAGCGGGCCTGCCGCCGGCGCTCGTCGCGGAGCGTTACGCTGACCTTCAGGCGGCCTACCTCGAGGCGCTCCTGTCCGAGCTCGCCCGGCCCGACACCGCGCGGCGCGTCCTCCCGGGCGTCCGCAGTCTTCTCGACGGACTCGCGGCGCGCGGGGACGTCGTCCTCGGCCTCGTCACCGGGAACATCGAGGCCGGCGCACGGGCGAAGCTCTCGGCGTTCGACCTCAACCGCTACTTCCAGGGCGGCGGGTTCTCGTCGGACCATCCCGATCGCGGCGAGATCGCGAGGATCGCGCACGAGAGGCTCTCCCGCGTCGCCGGGTTCCGCTTTCCCGCGGGCGACGTCGTCGTCGTCGGCGACACCGAGCTCGACGTGGCGTGCGCCCGCACCAACGGCTTCCGGGCGATCGCGGTCGAATCCGGCTGGATCCCGCGCGCGGTCCTCGAAGCGGCCGAGCCTCACGCGCTCTTTGCCGACCTCACCGACCGCGACGCGGTGATGGCCGCGATGGGCCTCGCCGGCTGAGGGCGACCGCCCGTTTCAGGACGTCGTCGAGCATCGCTCGAGTCAGCTTCCCGGTGTTCGTGTTCTGCCGGCTCGGGTGGTACGACCCGACGAGCGCGATCTCCGGCCCGCCGGCGGTCAGGCGGATCGAGGCGACGGCGCCGTGTCCGAACACGGGGCGGGGCCGTGGCAGCTCGCCTGCGCGCACCGCACGCCGCAGGACGGTGTCCCAGGCAATCTTGCCGAGCGCGACGACGACGGCGATCCCGGGCAACAGCTCGATCTCCCGATCGAGGAACGGCGCACAGCGTGCGAGCTCCTCCGGCGTCGGCTTGTTGTCGGGAGGGGCGCACCGCGCAGAGGCGGTGATGAACGCGGAGCGAAGCGCGAGGCCGTCCCCCCGGCTCTCCGAGCCCGGCCGGTTCGCGAGCCCCGCCCGGTGCAGAGCGGCGTAGAGCCAGTTCCCCGAGTCGTCGCCGGTGAACATCCGCCCCGTGCGGTTCGCGCCGTGCGCCGCGGGGGCGAGCCCGACGAGGAGGATCTTCGCCCGGCGGTCGCCGAAGCCGGGAACGGGCTTCGCCCAATAGGTCTCGTGGCGGAACGCGCGGCGCTTGACCTGCGCGACCGTCTCGCAGTGCGCCCTCAGTCGCGGGCAGCGGGTGCAGCGCGCGATCTCCCCTTCGAGCCGCGCCCAGGCCTCGACGGAGACGTTCAATGCCCGGCGAGCGCCGCGATCGAGTGGCCGGACGCGACGAGCAGCTCGTCCTTGCCGTCGCCGTCGAGATCGATCGAGGCGAGGTCGTGAAGGTCGGGCCAGACCGCGTCGAACAGGATCTTGCCGTCCTTCGCGTCGAGGAGGACGAGCCGTCCCGCGTACGTGGCGAGCGCGATCTGCTCTCCGCCACCCGGCAGGAATTTCCCGGCCGCCGCGGCGACGGCGGTACGCGGTCCGACGAGGACGCCGCCGGCGTGCGCGAAGACGAGGCGCGGCGCCTCGTCCGCCTTTGCCGAGAACGCGCCGGCAGGTTCGAGCGAAGCGATCGATCCGTCCGCGCGAAGGACGAGCGCCGCGCCTTCGCTCGAAGCGACGTCGCGCGCCTTCTCGAAACCCGTCACCGCCGTCGACGAGGCCTGCGCCGGGTCGGCGATCGATGCTCCCGCGGTCGTCACGACGACGACCCGCGCGCCGGCGGCGGCCGCGTTGACGATCGGGGCATCGACGGCGATCTCCTTCGCCGTGCCCTCGGGAAGCTGCAAGGTTCCGATCGTCTGGCCTCCGGGCCGAAACGCCGCGACGAGGCGGGTGTCCTTATCGATCGCAAGGAGGCGCCCGGCCCAGCTCGGTACCGGCAGCGTCCCGGTCACCGTGCCGTCGGCCGCGTAGAAGCTGAGCGTTCCTCCGCCCGAGGCAACGGCGCGCGCGCCCGAGGCGAGGCCGGGCGCGAGCCCGAGCACGCCGTCGGCGCTTCCGCGGATGTCACGCGACCAGAGCGGCGACAGGCGCCCCGCGCCCGCGGCGACGTCCGCGATCGACCGTCCGGGGTTCTTGTCGTCCGCGCCGAGTAACGTGTCGACGAGCGCCGCGATGTCGTTCTCGTCGCCGGTGCGGTAACCGTTCCAGCGTCCTCGCATCCGGCCCTGCCGGTCCACGACGAGGGTCGTGGGGAGGCTCAGCTGCTGGACGTTGAGCTTGCGGAAGAACTCGTTGTCGTTGAGCGCGATCGTCATCGTGAGGCCGATCTTCTTCGCCGAGGCGCGCGCCGTCGCGGCGTCCTCGTCGACGTTGATCGCGAGCACCGTGAGCCCTTTGGCCGATCGCGACTCGAAGAGCTTCTCGAGATGGGGCAGCTCCTGGAGGCAGGGCGTGCACCACGACGCCCAGTAGTCGATGATCAGGACGCCGCCGCGTGCCGAGGCGACGTCGAAGACGCCGCCGGCCGCGAGCGGGATCTTCGCGTCCGGCACCTTCGCGTAGTTGACCGGCGCCAGGAGAGGACTGGTCTTCGGGGGCAGCTCGCGACCGACGGCGGCGGTCCATCCGGCCTTCCCCGCTGCGATCCACCTGACCTCATCGCGGTCTTGTGCGTACGTGAGCGACGCCGTCGCGGCGAGTGCCATAGCGGCAAGGGCGAGGCGCATCGAGCTAGTCTACCGGAACTCGCCGCGATGGCATTACGACAACGACTCTCCTAAAATGACGGGTGGCCCGAAAGGGCTGTGCCCCCGGGGAGGCGTCTCGTCTCCCCCCACAGGACCGGTCGCTTCCCCGGATGGGCACTCTTCCCGGAAGTCGACAGTGAGTAGACGGTTTTTTTCAGGCGTTCGTGGCGCGCCAGGTCGAGTAGATCGTCGCGGCCTTCGACGTCTCGATCTCGACGAAACGGCGGTAGACCTTGTGGCGCGAGGGGTCGATCTGGTAGGTGTGAGATCCGAAGCTGAAGTTGATGACGTGGACTTTGGGCTCTGCTTTCGCTGGCTTCTTCTTCACCACGACCCCCCTCTTCTTGATGCTCACATCCCGAATAGATACAAGGCCTATACCAGGCTGCCGTCGCGCCGCTGCTAGGAAATCGACCGAGGCTGTCGCGTGCTCGCGGTCACATTGGCTGAGTCTCACGCTTCACTCCGTCAGCTTGGCCGGATTCCGTCCTTCTTCTCTATAATCGCGACGTGAGCGGGCTCGGTCCGGACGGCAAGCGCATCCTCGTGCTCGAGCCCGACCGGGACCATGCGGAACGTGTGCGAGGGATCCTCTCCCGCGCCGGGTTCACCGCCACCCTCGCCGTGAGCGCGCGTCAGGCCTTGGAGCTGCTCGAGCGGCGCCTCCACGACGCCGTGCTCATCGATCTCGATCGCGCCGAGCGCGAGCGACTGCTCGAAGCGTTTCGCGAGATCGCGCGTGCGACCCCGATCCTTCTCCTCGTCGACGCGGTCCGCATCGCCGAGGCGGTGAGGCTCCTTCGCGAAGGCGCCGACGACTACGTCGTCCGTCCCGCCGATGCCTTCGAGCTGCGAGCGCGCCTCGTCCGCCTTCTCGAGCGTCACGACCTCGACTCGCGCCTCGCCCTTCTGCAGCACGAGGTCTCGAAGAACTACGGGGTCAAGAACCTGGTGAGCCGGTCGCCCGCGATGGGCGCGGTCCTCGATCGCATCCTGCGCGTGGCACCGCTCCGCGCCACCGTGCTCGTCTTCGGCGAGAGCGGCGTGGGCAAGGAGCTGGTCGCGCGCGCGATCCACTTCAACTCGCCGCGGCGGGATTTCCCGTTCCTCGCGATCAACTGCGCCGCGATCCCGGCGGGGCTCATCGAATCGGAGCTTTTCGGCCATGAGAAGGGCTCGTTCACGGGCGCCCACGTGAGAACCCGCGGGAAGTTCGAGACGGCGCATCGCGGCACCCTCTTTCTCGACGAGATCGGGGAGACCGACCTCTCGACTCAGGCGAAGCTCCTCCGCGTGCTCGAGGAGAAGGAGTTCATGCGGATCGGCGGCGACCGTCACGTCCGCGTCGACGTGCGGGTCATCGCGGCGACGAACGCCGACCTCGAGGCGATGGTCGAGAGCGGCGCGTTCCGCCGCGATCTCTACTACCGCCTCAAGGTCGTCACGATCCAGGTGCCGCCACTGCGTGACCGCAGGAGCGATATCCCGACCCTCGTCGAGGCGTTCCTCGACGAGCTGGCACGCGCGAATGCGGTGCCGCGGAAGTCGATCTCGCCCGAGGCGCTCGAGGCGCTCTCGGGTTACCAGTGGCCGGGCAACGTCCGCGAGCTGAAGAACATCCTCGAGAGCGTGCTCGTCTCCAGCCCGGGAGACCGGATCCTCCCCGAAGATCTCCCGCCCTCGGTCCTGCGGGAGCGCGCGGCCCCGGCCCGCCCCGTGGTCGCCGCGGGAACCAAGCTGGAAGACATGGAGCGCGACCTCATCCGGGCGACCCTCGAGCAGACCGGAGGCAACCGGACTCACAGCGCCGCGATGCTCGGGATCGGCGTCCGGACACTTCAGCGAAAGATCCAGTCTTTTGGCCTGGAGATCGCGAGCAAGCGCCGCAGGCCGCGCCGGCGGATCTCCGTCACCTGATTGTCGGATTGTCACGACCCGGCCTGGGGCTTATTCTCTCCCAGCACGGTTTCCCGATTAAGAGGACCGAATGGCCGAGATCGACGACCAGACGCGGCGTGCCGCCGCGGATCTGGACCTGGACAGCCCGCAGCTCTACGTCAACCGCGAGCTGTCCCTTCTGCAGTTCCAGCGCCGCGTTCTCGAGGAGGCCCAGGACCCGTCCGTGCCCCTGCTCGAGCGCGTCCGATTCCTGTCGATCCTCGGCTCGAACATGGACGAGTTCTTCATGATCCGGATGGCCGGCCTCAAACAGCAGGTCGCCGCCGGCGTCGTCGAATCCGGGCCCGATGGGATGACGCCGTCCGAGCAGCTCGCCGCGGCCCGTGCCCTCGCCAACGAGATCAAGACCGAGGCCCGCTCGGTCTGGCGTCAGCAGCTCGTCCCGCTGCTCGCGAAGGAAGGGATCCGCGTCCTCGCCTACGACGAGATCCCCATCGAGGCCCGCCTGCGGCTCCGGACCTACTTCGAGGAGTCGGTCTTCCCGGTTCTCACGCCGCTCGCGGTCGATCCCTCGCGGCCGTTCCCGCACATCTCGAACCTGAGCGTGAACCTGGCGGTCGTCGTCCGCGACGTCGCCGGCCGCGAGCAGTTCGCCCGGGTCAAGGTGCCGGCGACCCTCTCGCAGCTCGTGCCGATCCCCGGGCTCGGGACCGCCGCCGACTCCTGGTTCGTCTCCCTGGAGCAACTCATCGCGGCGAACCTCGACGCGCTCTTTCCCGGGATGCAGATCCTCGACGTCCACGCGTTCCGCGTGACCCGGAACGCCGATCTCGTCATCCAGGAGCTCGAGGCCGGCGACCTCCTCGAGACGATCGAGGAGAGCGTCCGGCAGAGGCAGTTCGGCTTCGTGACCCGGATCACCGTCGCGCCGACGATGCCTCTCCGCATCCTGGACGACCTGCTCGTGAACCTCGAGGCCGATCACGCCGACGTCGAGCTGGCCGACGGCCCACTGGCGCTCATCGCGCTCGGCGGCCTCTTCAACCTCGACCGCCCCGACCTCAAGGAGCCTCCGTTCCAGCCGGCGCTCCCCCGCTCGTTCGAGGGGAGCCACGCCGACCCGTTCGCGGTCGTGAGGCAGGGCGACGTCCTCCTCCACCACCCGTACGACTCGTTCACGCCGGTGATCCACTTCCTCCGCGCCGCCGCGGCCGACCCCGACGTCCTCGCGATCAAGATGACGCTCTACCGGATCGGACGGAACGCGCCGGTCGTCGACGCGCTCCTCGCCGCCCGTGAAGAAGGGAAGCAGGTCGCCGTGCTCGTCGAGCTGAAGGCCAGGTTCGACGAGGCGAGGAACATCGAGTGGGCGCGGGCCCTCGAACACGAGGGCGTCCACGTCGTCTACGGGCTCCTCGGCCTCAAGACCCACGCCAAGATCGCCCTCGTCATCCGGCGCGAGGGGGACCGGATCCGCCGCTATACCCACCTCTCGACCGGGAACTACAACGCGGTCACCGCACAGCAGTACACCGACCTCGGCCTCATCACGTGCGACGACGCGATCGGGGCCGATGCGAGCGACCTCTTCAACTACCTGACCGGCTATTCGGCCAAGATCGACTACCACAAGCTCGCGGTCGCCCCGATCGGCCTCCGGCAGACGCTCGAGCGCCTCATCGAGCGCGAGATCGAGCACCAGGCCGCCGGCCGGCAGGGCCACATCATCATGAAGATGAACGCCTTGGCCGACCGGAGGATGATCCGCCTGCTCTATCAGGCCTCCCAGGCCGGCGTGAAGGTCGATCTCGTCGTCAGGGGAATCTGCTGCCTCAAGCCGGGAGTTCCCGGAGTCAGCGACAACATCCGGGTCGTCTCCATCCTGGGCCGATTCCTCGAGCACAGCCGCGTCTTCTACTTCAGGAACGGCGGCGACGAGGACGTCTACCTCGGCAGCGCCGACCTCATGCCGCGGAACTTGAACGGCCGCGTCGAGGCGATGTTCCCGGTCGCCGATCCTCGCCTCGTCAACGTCCTCCGTGAAGAGATCCTCGCCGCGTATCTCGCCGACAACGTGAAGGCGCGCGCGATGAATGCCGATGGGACCTACACGCGCATCGCCCCTTCGCAAGACGCGCCTCGCTTGAGCGCGCAGGCTTGGTTCTTGAAGGCGCGCGCGGTCGCAAGGCGCGCCTGATCGCTCGCGTCGACGATCGTCGACGACGCTCTCGATTCGAAAAACTCTCTTGACACCCTTTCACGCTCCTCTCATATTCGATGACGTGCTCCAAGCGACGATCGTGATGACGATCTGCGAAGGGAGGTGAGAGACACATGGCGACGAAGAAGAAGGCTGCCAAGAAGACCGCGAAGAAGAAGGCCGCCAAGAAGTAACGGCCCCAGCGGTATCAATCACGCAAGAGATATCAGGGGGACGCCGGTCGACGGCGTCCCCTCTTTTTTTTCCTCGCCTTCTTTCGCGACGCACGCGACGGCGCCCTCATCCGTAGCGCGATCTCGGCGGAGAGAAGCTTCTCCAGGAGCTCCGTTCGCCTCTTGGCCTCCCACACTTCGAGAGATGCCTCGGGCCCCGAGGTCTGAAGCTCGATCGCCACGCGGCGGCCCTTCCCTCGCACCTTCACGTCGCGGACGACCGCGTAGTGGCTGCGATCGAGCCCCTCGGCGAGGCGGAGAATCGCGGCGCAGGCCTTCACCTGACGCCAGGTCTCGGGCGCGAGCAGGGTGCTCCCCCCTTCGCCGGGCTTCGGCACTCCTTTCCGGTGATGGTGCATCGCGATCTGTCCGATCGCCTCGATCTCATCGGGCCGGAACCCGAAGAGCTGGGAGTTCACGATCAGGTAGTAGGAGTGGCGGTGATGCTCCTCGTGGTCGATGAGGTGGCCGACGTCGTGAAGGAGGGCGGCCGCCTCGAGCCAGCCACGGCACTCGGCCCTGAGCTTGAGGCGGCCGCGGAGCTGGTCGAAGAGGCGGAGCGCCAGACGGGCGACGTGCTCGCTGTGGCCCGGCGTCGAGCCGAAGCGCCGCATGAGCCGGACGACGCTCCTCCGCCTCACGTCGCCGAAGCGGGCCGATTCCTCGATCCCCTTCGTGTGCCCGGCGATGTAGTCCTGGAGAAGCCCTTCACGAAGCGCCCAGGTGCAGGCCTGGAGCCTCGACGCCTCGAGCCGGCGAAGCACGATGTCGGTGAGGACCGCCCCGGCGACGACGAGGTCGACCCGCTTCGGATCCATCCCGCGCATCGCGAGGCGCGCCTCGCGGTCGGCGCGGACGAGGCCGCGACGGAGCTTCGAGACCTCCTCCGCCGGCACCTCGAGTCCGTGGATCTGCGTCCCCGGGTGGACGCCGAGGCGGTGCGCCGCCATCGAGACCAGGGTCTGCAGCGTGCCCGACGTCCCGACCACGCGGCGCGCCTTCCGCCGGATCGCGCCCGCGAGCGCCGGCTCGAGCTCGGCCCGCAGGTACTTCTCGAGCTTCGAGATCTCCCGTGAGCGCGGCGGATCGTTCTCGAAGAACTCCTCGGTCATGCGGGAGACGCCGAGCTTCAGGCTGTGCAGCTCGGTCGCGCGCCCCTTTTCGATGAGGACGACCTCGACGCTGCCACCGCCGATGTCGAGGATCACGCTCGGCGGCCCGCCGAGGTCGACGACCTGCGCGACGCCGAGATAGATGAGCCGTGCCTCTTCGATCCCGGGGATGACGCGGACCCTGAGGCCGACCTCGTCGTAGATCCGCTGGATGAACTCGCCGCCGTTCCCCGCCTCGCGGACCGCGCTCGTCGCGACCGCCCGGAACCGGTTGACCCCGTGCCGGAGTGCCAACGCCTTGAAGCGCGCCAGCGTCTTGATACCGCGGTCCATCGCCGGCTTCGTCAGACGGCCGGTCGTGAGCGATCGCTCGCCGAGTCGGACCATCTCCTTCCCGCGGTCGAGAACGACGTAGTGCCCGTCCGGCCGCGCCTCGGCGACGACCATGTGGATCGAGTTGCTCCCGACGTCGATGGCGGCGATGCGCATCATGGCGCGCGCATTCTCTCATCCATCCAAGCCTCGATCAGCGCCGAGAGCCGATCCCTGGCCTCGCGAAATCGCTCGAGGCTCGCCTCCCGAGCGGGATCCTCGATCGGCCAGAACGAGCGTGTGATCCCGCCGTGGAATCCCGTCGGGCACGCGCGGCTGGCGCCGTCGCAGACGACGATCAGGTGGTGACCGTCCGTCCCCGCGAGGGCTTCGGCGACGGTCTTGGGCCGCTGCCGGGAGATCTCGATCCCGATCTCGGCCATCGCGCGCACCGCGAGGGGATGGAGACCGGCGGCCGGCTCGGTTCCGGCGCTCCGCACGTCGAACCGGTCTCCCGCCTTCGCGCGAAGGAGCCCCTCGGCCATCTGGCTTCTCGCCGAGTTGCCGGTGCACAGGAACAGGACCGTTTCGGTCGGCATCGTCCATCCTTTCTCGTTGCGCGTTTCGATAATTCTACTATTATCGAAGTATGCAGGCCATCGATCGGTTCGCGGAGATGTTCGGCGCCCTCGGGAACGAGAGCCGCCTCAAGATCGTGCGCCTCCTCCTTTCGGCCCACCCCGAGGGGCTCGTCGTGGGCGAGATCCAGTCCGAGCTCGGCATCGCGCCGTCGACCCTCTCCCACCATCTCGAACGCCTCAAGAATGAGGGGCTCGTCGTGGTGAACCGCGAGGCGACGTTTCTCCGGTACACGGCCAACGCCGACGCGCTCGAGGACTTGCTGAAATTCCTGTTCGCCGAGTGCTGCTCCCGCACGAAGACGGTCGACGCGGCCGTCATCGTCGACATCTGCAGTCCCGAAACGAAGCGGAGGAGATCATGAGCCAGGACAACTTGAGAGAATCGGTTCGCGATCATTACGCCGAGGCCGCCCGCCGCGCCGTCGCGGGGAAGGCCACGTCGTGCTGTGGAGGAAGCTGCGGCCCGGAATCGACCGATCCGATAAGCGTCGGCCTCTACGCCGACGGCGAGAAGGCCGAGCTGCCCGACGCGGCACTCCGCGCTTCGCTCGGCTGCGGGAACCCGACGGCCCTCGCTGAGCTTTCGCCGGGCGAGGTCGTCCTCGACCTCGGCTCGGGAGGCGGCATTGACGTCATCCTCTCGGCCAAGCGCGTCGGCCCGGCCGGTAAGGCCTACGGCCTCGACATGACCGACGAGATGCTCGCCCTCGCCAACGCGAACAAGGCCGAGGCCGGAGTCGCGAACGTCGAATTCCTCAAGGGCCACATCGAAGAGATTCCCCTCCCCGACCACTCGGTCGACGTCGTGATCTCGAATTGCGTCATCAACCTCTCCGGCGACAAGGATCGCGTGCTGGCGGAGGCGTTCCGTGTCCTCCGCCCGGGCGGCCGCTTCGCAGTGTCCGACGTCGTCGTTCGCGGCGAGGACGTCCCCGAGCCTATCCGCAAGAGTGTGGAGCTGTGGGCCGGGTGCATCGCCGGAGCGCTCGAGGAGATCGAATACAAGGCGAAGCTGACGCGTGCGGGATTCACCGACGTCTCGGTCGAGGCGACCCGCGTCTACGACGTGAACGATGCGAAGGAGTTCCTGGCCGCCGAGGGGATCGACGTCGCTGCCATCGCTCCGGAGGTCGACGGGAAATTCATCAGCGCTTTCATTCGCGCGACGAAGCCCTAAGCCTGAACGGCGGGATCCTGGATCCTGTACCCGACGCCGCGCACGGTGACCAGCCAGTCGGCGGCGGGGCCGAGCTTGGTTCGCAATCGACGAACGTGCGTATCGACAGTGCGCGAGAGAACCTCGGAGTCGTAGCCCCACACCTCCGAGAGGAGCGTCTCGCGCGTCCGTATCCGGCCGCGGGCGCGGACGAGGTCCTCGAGGAGGCGGAACTCCGTCACGGTCAGGACGAGCGCTTTCCCGTCGACGAGCGCGCGGTGATCGGCGGGCTGGATCTCGATCGGCCCCGCGCGAACGGGATTGACCTCGGCTTCGGGCCGCACCTCATTGCGCTTGAGGAGTCCCCGGATCCGGAGCACCAGCTCGCGCGAGGAGAACGGCTTGGTGACGTAGTCGTCGGCACCCAGCTCGAGCCCGAGCACACGGTCGATCTCCTCGCGGCGGGCGGTGAGGAGGATGATCGGAACCGTGCGAGTCTCCGCGCGTCCGCGTAGCTCCTTCAGGACGTCGATGCCGGAGAGCTCCGGGAGCATCCAGTCGAGGACGACGAGGTCGGGCTTCTCCTGGCGCGCCGCCTCGAGCGCCATGAGCCCGTCCTTGGCGACGCCGACGATGAAGCCTTCGCGTGTGAAGACGTGGCGGAGGAGCTCCGCGATGTCGGTTTCGTCCTCGACGACGAGTATCCGGTGCATCACACGGAGGACGGTACCGTCAGCGAGTCCTGACGGAGTTACGCGGACGTAAAGTCGCTGTAACTTAAGGCTTGGAACCGGAGCGCAACGCGACCCAGCGCTGGAGGCGCGCCGACTCGACCGGGTCGGGCTCGACCGTGGCGTAACGGTCGGCGAGCCGCCCCGCGGTCGGCCAGTCCCCGACCCGGAGCGCGCAAGCGATGATGACCGGAATCGCCCCGCGCTCGAATCGCTCGGCCCGGTCGCCGGTCAGCCGGCGCACGTCTTGAAGGACCGCGTCGGCCAGCTCGGGGTCGCCGGCGTCCGCCGCCGCCTCGATCCTCTGGACGCCGGCCGCGATCAGCCGGTCGCGGCCGGAAACGTGGTCGGGCACGATCGCGATTCCCATGGCGGCGATGTCGTAGGCCTCCTCGAACCGGCCGCCGTCGTAGGCGATCCGGAACGCCTGCGCGAGCGCGGTCTCGGTGCCTTCGAGGCCCATGGAGACGGCCGGGTGCAGCGCGGCGGCTTCACGGAAGAAGACCGCGGCGCTCACGGCGTCCCCGTGCTCGAGGGCCCGCTTTCCCGAGTTGTGCCAGACGAAGGCCGGTGCGTGCTCGAGCGGGATCGGCTCGCCGACACCGCGGTAGAGATCGACGATCGCCCGCGAACCCCGCGCCGAGATCTCCTCCGGGGTGGCGAGCTTGTAGGCGAGGAGGAGCCGCCCCGCGCGCCCGGCGTTCTTCCGGGCATCGAATCCGTCGGGCGCCGTGGTCTCGATGTCGACCGAGCGCCCTTCGGGCAGCTCGACGCGGAGGAAGACGTGCTGCGGGCCGGCGACGAACCAGGTGTCGAGACCGAGCGCGCGTCCGAGGAGCCCTTCCACGAGGGAAGCGGAGACGCAGTTGTACTCGCCGGTCGTGAGAACGGTCAGAGGGCTGTCCGCCTCGATGCGGTAGAGCTTGAACGTATCCGAGTGGAGACGCTCGTGAAGACGCTTGGCGCGGCGCTCCAGGGAGCCGCTGGTTCCGACGGAAGAGGCGAGCCTGCGGGCGAGGTCGTCGAAGCGATCGATCGCGTCGGCGCGCTGATGCGTGTCCAAGAGGCCGGTCGCGCGCAGCGACTCATCGAAGATGGGATTGATGACGTCGAGATCTCGCGGTACGTCGTGGCGGGCGTAGGCTGGGGCGGCGGTCAGCGCAACGACGATCGCAACTGATCCCCAAACTCGCATCCGGCCTCGCCCGGCGGGCGGCGCGGATGCCGCTCGAGGGCAAACCCCAATCTAGGCCCCTTATCACGGCTGGGCAAGGTTTCCTGTGCCAACAATGGGACAATTCATCATCGGGATCAGCACCTTGCCCGCGCCGTCGACGACGCGGACCAGGGGCGAGTACCCGGCACCCTTCGGCCACGCCTTGGCCCGTGCCTTCCCGTTCTGGAGGACGACTTCTCCGATGGGAATCATCCCGTTCTCGTCGAGCCTGAGGCTTCCCTCGAAGTAGAGGTAGGCCGCCCGCTTGCCCCGGTACCAAGCGAAGTAGCGCTGCGTGGCTCCACCGGTCCGGCCTTCCGCCTTGAGGCTCGCCGTCGTCCCCTCGGGGACGATCGGAGCGTTCAAGTAGATGCCGGTCGACTCGGCGGTGAATCCGTTCTTCTTGTCGGCCAGGAACTCTTCGAGCACCTTCGCGTCGCGCAACCAGTTGGTCTCGTAGAACACGTCGGGTGTGTAAACCTTCCAGATGTCCCAGAGATCGGAGTAGCCGGGATCGCCCGGGATCGAGTCGATGACCGGGTACTGGCCGAGCCGGTAGTTGTTCGCGCTGTCGTAGAACACGTAGAGGCGATTCGGCTTCGCCGGTCGGGAATCCAGCCGGTAGCAGTACGCCTTTCTCCCGTCGGGACCTTCCACCTCGAGGCGGAACCGCGGGTCGTCGAGGGACAAAGGGACGTTCGGTCCGGGGAGCGACGGGTCGGCGCTGCGGCGGAATTGTGTTCCGGCCGCGTCGGAGAACCGGTCGACGGAGACGAGAGGAGCTTCGATCCCCGGCTCTCCTCGCGGCGCCGGATTTCGGTCGGTACGGCCGTGATCCGGCCCGGGGACATCGCTCGCGACGGCGAAGAACATCGCGCTGACGAGAGTGGCGAAAACGATCACCGCGTGCCTCCTAGAACGCAAGCCGGACGCCGAGACGGATCGAGCGCGGCGCTTCGAGCTGGGTCGACTGGCCGAAGCGTGCGTTCAAGCCGCCGCAGAGCGAGTAATCCGAGGGGAGTTGCGCCGGGCAGTTCGAGAACCCCGGGTAGGCAGGAACGTCGCGCACGACCCCGTCGATGAGGACGGGAACCGTCTCCGTCCGAAGGAAGGTGTAGAGGGCTTGAAGCGAGTGGAAGCGACCCTCGAACGATCCCGCCCACCGGTTCCACTCGTCGGGTGTCACGATGCCGTCGCCGTTTCCGAACTTCCCGTCGATGTAGCCGTCGAACGGCTCGCCGCGCCCCTCCTGCTGGAAGAAGAAGCCGAGGTTGGGGTCGTAGAACGCGCCCTTCCACATCCCGGCGGCGAGGAACTGAGAATCGACCTTGACTGCATTCTGCTCGTTGAGCACGTTGAAGACGTCCATCGTCAGCGTGAGCTTGAGGCGCGCGGAGTCGCGGATGTCGTAAGCGAACCCCATGTCGAAGTTCGTGAGGCCCGGCGTCCGGCCGGCAGACCCGCGGGGCATGAGGTAAATCGGCCCAAGAAAGGGAGTCGAGCCGCCGAGAGGATCGGTGGTCGCGTCGAGCGGCGTTCCCGAGGAGTAGCGGAGCGTGCCTGAGAGTGTGATGTCCTCGGAGACGCGATAGCTCCCGTACATCTTGACCTGCTCGGGACGATCTTGCGGAAGGCGGCCGTAGGTGTTCACAGCGAGGGCGGGGACGTCGAACGCCTCCGTCTGGTTGGGATCGCGCTCCTCGGTTTCGACGAAGTATCGGCCGCGGTAGTTGCCGACGGTCTTCGAGTGCAGGTAGGAGAAGTTGAACCAGAACTTGTCGGTGAGCTGTTTGGCGAGCGTGAACTCGAGGCCGCGGAAAGTCCGCTGCGCAGAGGGAACGGCTCCGAGACCCATCGACTTCATTTCCTGGGGCGTGACCGTGCAGATCGTGCCGGCGGAGCAACCGTACATCTGGCCCAGACCCGCGCGCGCGGAGTAGTCGGTGCTCGTCGGATCGTAGTTCGGGTTGTACATGTCCGGATTGTTCGGGTCGATGTAGAAGTGATACGGCCCGCCCGGATTCGCGATGATGAACGTGCGGCCGAGGTCGAGGCTGATGTCCTCGATGGCGTCGTTCAATTTGCGCCCGATGATGCGCACGCCCGCGGTCCATGACTGCTTGAACGTCCAGTCGAACCCTGCCATGACTTCGTCCGTCGACGAGCCCTTGAGGTCGTTCACGATCGGCGAGCGGTAAAGCGACCCCGAGGTCACGATGACGTCCGGCACGAAGAGGCCGCGGGGGTTCCCGGAATTCAGGAGCCCGTTCGGCGAGTAGACCTTGTCGACGAAGCCGGTCGTTTGATAGGGGTTCGTGATGAGGTCGTAACTTTCGAAGTCCCAGCAGGTCGGCGTGTTGTAGTCGTCCCCCGGCGTGTTCGTGGCACAGAGGCCATAGCCGGTCTGCTCGGGACCGACGTTGAAGCTGTTGATGAAGTCGAGGTAGCTCCAGTTCCGTGTGCGGTAGAGGCGCGTCATCGTCTGGCGCGGCGCGAAGGCGCGGCTCATGACCTGGAGAGGCACGGTGTCGTAATAGCGCCCGGCGCTCATGTAGAGCTTGGAGCGGCCGCCGCCGAGGACGTCCCAAGTGAACCCGAGGCGCGGCGCGAAGTTCTTGTCCATCTTGACGAGCACGTTGCCGTCCGAGTCCTTGACCGATTGCGACTCCCAGCGGAGCCCGTAGTTGACGGTCAGATCGGCGGTCGGCTTCCACTGATCCTGGACGAAGGCCCGCATGGAATCGGTCGACGCCTGCGCGTGGATCTGGTGGTTCCAATCGAGGCACGCACCGTGCCCGTCGCCCCAGCAGCGCCGGATCCCCACCTGCTGCTCCTGCTGCAGCGCATTGGGTTGAGTCGCGTCGGCCCACTCGAGGGAGATGCCGGTACCCCAGCCGTACTTCAGGTCCTGATCGAAGGAGGACGGCTCGAACTCGACGCCGAACTTCGGCGTGTGTTTGAGGTACGAGCCCTCGATGCTGGCCTTGATGAACTGACGGTCGCCCGACGTGTCTCCCGAGTAGGCGTACGGGCCGACCTTGAGGCTCACGTCGTTGGCGCCGCCGGAGCTCCCCGTCTCGGGGTCCGTCGAAGCGATCTTGACGCGGATCGACTGATACGAGAGGCGGCGGTTCTCTCCGATGGGGTTGCTCTCGCGCCTGTCGAGTGTCGGCAGCGTGTCGGCATTCTCCGTGTGGAGACCGGCGGAGGCGTCGAAGACCCAACGCTTGCCGAGGACCGAAGTGAAATCGAGCGCCGCGGTCGTCCCTCCCGTCGTGAGCTCGTAGTCGCCGCCGTAGCCGCCCAGCTCGTCGCGGTAGTTCGCCACGCGGGGGTCGGAGAAGTAGTTGGCGGTCAAACGGTTGTTCGCAGTCACCTGCCAGGTGGTCTTCAAGGAGTACATCGCGCTGCGGTCCGTGTCCTCCGCGAACTGCCGCGATGTCGCCGGCTGGCCGGGGGTGTCCAAGAGGTTCAGGTACTCCTGCGGCGCAACCCCGCGGATGGTGCGGTCGGCGATGGCGGCGAAGAACCAGAGCTTGTCCTTCACGATGGGGCCGCCGAGCGTGCCCGAGACCTCACGCCCGTCGGGAGTGGGAAGCTGCGTCCCAAGATCGTTCTGCTTCGGCTGAGACGAGAGCTGGTCGGGGCTGAGATAGATGTTGAACGACCCTGCGAACAGGTTCGTGCCGGTCTTCGTGCTGACGTTGACGACGGCTCCCTGCGCGCCGCCGAATTCGGCGTTGTACCCGCCCGTCTTGATCTCGATCTTGTCGATCATGTCGTAGTTGATGTTCGTGGAGGGGCGCCCGGTATCGATCGAGGTCGTGTTGACGCCGTCGATGATGTAAGACGACTCGAGCGACGACGACCCGTATACGGAGATCCCCGACGGTCCCCCGTTGGAATTGCCGCCTGTATCTTCGGTGACGCCCGGTGCGATCTTGAGCACATCCGTGTACGACCGTGCGGTCGGGATGTATTCGAGCTTCTTCGACTGGAACGTCTCGCCGGTCGTCGTGTTCCCCTGCACTTCGACCTCGTCGACCTTCGCCGTGACCTCGACCGTCTGGACGACGAGGGAGAGCGGAGGAACGTCGACGGCCTTCCCGTCGGTCACCATGATCGGCGGCGCGGCGACCGGCTCGCCCCCCGCGAACGAGGCCTGGAGCGTGTACTTCCCCGCCGTGACGTCCTTGAACGTGTAGCGCCCGTCGGCGCCGGTCATCGCGGCTTTCGGCGGCACTCCTTCGCCCTGTAGCTGGACGAGGGCGCCAATGACCGGTCCGTCCTGATCGACGACGACGCCGCTGACGACGACGCCCGCCGCGAGGGCGGGCCAGGCAGGCAGACACAGAACCGCAAAGAGAACGAGTCTCCGAAGAACTCCCATGTCACCCCTCACGGAGGTCTCCCTCCGAGCTCACCCCTCACGGCGAAACACGGCAGGGCGCCTGGAGAGGAGGGGTGTTCTCTCCAGGCGCCCTTTCTCGAACCTTTCGGACCGAGCCGTGGACCTGACTAAGGACAGGAAGCGGGAACGTTCCGGACCGGGCCGTTATGTCCCTGACCGACGGTCCCCGCCCCGCAGCTCGTCCGCGCGCGGACGAGATAGAGGAAGAGCCCTCCGGTGGACGGTGTCGTCGGATCGCTTGCGGTCGTCACCGAGAGCGACGACGCGAAGCAGCTGAAGGCGGGGTTCGTGCCGGCGAACGTCGCTTTGAGCAAGTCGTACACCGTGTGCGTCGACCCCGGATCCGCGGGCGGCGCCCAGGTCTCGTCGGATTTGTTGCTCGCGAAGCCGCTGAACTGCACTTCCGCCGGGATCGCCCAAACGGTGTTGTCGGCCTCGTTGCAGTCGCACGGCGCCGCGTGGAGGTCGCCGTCAGCGTCCGTGTTGTTCGTGCTGTTCACGCCCGGACAAAGGTCCGCGTTCGGATCGGATCCAGGCGCGACGTCGGGGAGGAAGTCCCCGTCGTCATCCGGCCAGAAGTCGGCCGTCCCGTCGGTGAACACGACGAAGTAGCCCACGTAGCCACGCGACGACCCGCTCGGGTTGCTGACCGCGCTGTCGAAGTGGATCTTCGCCGTCTGCGTACGGACGCCGGTGGAGCTGGAGAGGCGGGTCTCCACGTTCCAGACGACCTGGCCCGAGAGGCTGCCCTGACCCGAGCCGTTCAAGGACTGCTGGTAGGAACCGAACACGTTGCCTGGGAACCTCGCGGCGTTCAGGTGGCACGGCGCGCTGCCGACCTCGCTCGAGAACTGAGGGATCCCGGTCGCCCACGAATCGACCTGGTTGGCGGCACCGATGATCGAGCTGGAACCGAGCTGCGTGTCGTCCTTGGGACCGTTCGTCGAGATGAGCGCGTCGCGCGTCGACGGATTGCTGACCCCGAAGAAGCCGACCCAGAGATTGGCCGTCGTTCCAGGAAAGATCGTCGAGAAGTCACCCGCCGAAATATCCGGGAGGGTGAGCATCGTGGTTGCGTTGAGGAAGGTGGTCCGGTCGCCGAGATCGATGATGTACTCCTGCCCCGGCGGGTTGTTCTGGTAAGCCACGTAGTAGACGTGGCCCGGCGTGTACGTGAAACACGTATTCACCGCCCTGGAGGGCGTCCCCGCGCCGACTGCGACAGCGAGGATCGCCAGCGTTGCGATGCGCTTCATCACGACCCCTCTATGGCTCGTTGCAGAAAGTGGCGTACGCCTTGCTCGGGAACGGCGCGGAGCCGTCGCGTGCGCGCGAGAAGAACATGTCCGTGAGCGGGACGAGCGTCGGATCGGTCGACGCGTCGATCGTGAGCTGCGAGAACAGCTCGAGGATCGCCTTCTCCTTGATGCTGCCCGCGGGGAAGAAGTAGCCGCGACGTCCGTTGACGGCGATGTTCGCATCGTTGTCGTAGTACTCGCGCTCGACCGTCCAATACTGGTAACGGCCGCAACGGATGTTGGCCTTGTTGTAGTGGGTACCCTCGTACGGCAAGACGTCGTAGTTGTCCGCGGCGTTGTTCCGGATCGCCCAGTCGTCGTGCGGATCGGCCGGCGTGCCGGGATCGAAGGACGTGAAGCGGTCGCCTCCCAGGACGCCGAGGGAAATCGTGTTCGCATTCGTGCCCGTGCACGCGGCCGAGACCGCTCCGCCGCCGAGCACGCCGGTCGATTGGTTCTCGCCGCACGCCGCGGCGTTCGTCCCGCACCACTGATTGCCGTTGACCGCGGTCACCATGGCGCCGGAGCCGCTGACGAACATGTCGCCCTGCCCGGGCGCCGAGTTCTCGAGGACCTGGATGTTGAAGTAGCGGCGGGTTCCGGACAGGCGGTTGCGCATGACGGTGCCGATGTTCCGGAAGGCGCTCGGGTCGACGTCCTTGCTGAAGAAGCGCCAATCACACGAGTTGTTGGCGCCCCAAATGGCGAAGCCCTTCTGCGGAGTCATGCTCATGGTCCCGTCGAGCTTCACGCAGTCTCCCGCCGCATACGGGCATCCGCTCGCGGGCACCGTCTTCGCCCGTGCGTTCACAAGGGGCTCGATGCCGCGGTTGACGATGAACCCGAAGCCGTTCACGAAGACGTTCGTCTCGGTGTCGTCAAAAATGTTGGGGCGGCCGATCTGTGCATTGGAGACGACGGGTTCGCAATTGCCGTATGAGACGTCGGATCCGGCGAAGTTGGCGTAGAGCGGATTGCCGATCTCGTCGCTCAAGAGATTCGCCGCCTTGAGGCCGCCGCTGCCGCTGCTCGGAGCGCCCGCCGCGTTCGGGTCGCACACGTTGAAGTTGCTCAGCTTGTTGTCGAGCGCGTTGACGCCCTCGCACGAACCGAGGTTGTCCCCGACGAAGGCGCGGACGCATGTCTCGGCACCGTTCCCCGGGTTTCCGTCGAGGTCGCGCTTGCAGCGGTACACCTTGATGACGGAAGTGCAGGTGTTGACCGGATCGCCGTAGAGGCTCTTCATCGCCTGATTGATCGACGGGTTTGCCGCCGTGGAGCCGAAGTACACCAAGTTGACCGTGACCTGTGCGTCGGTGCACGGATTCGCGCACGCCTGAGCGTTCGCGTCGCCGGACCAAGCGACGGCCGCGAGCGCCAAGGCCGCCGCCCCAAGACCCAATGATCTCCTCACGGAATTCTCCTCCCTCGTCTCGTGACTTCTCGTCTCGACTGTGCGCCTGGCGGACCCGCCCGCCCTGCTGCTGCTTTCATGCGAGCGAATGAGACGCGGCCCGCGAGACCGTTGTGCGAAGGCTGTGTGACCGTTCTGTGAACGCCGCGTCGCCGTTCCCGGCGTCGCGGCCTCGCGACATGGCCGTCACGCAAACGTCACATGCCGCCGTTACGGTCCGCGCCGTCCGCTTCATCCATGAGGGGAGTCCATTCCATGAGACTGGCAGGCGCCGCGCTCGCTGCGGTCGTGTGTGTGGGGATCTTGACGCCGGCCCACGCGGCAAACGTGACGCTCGAGGGAGGCCAGGGCGTCACGGTGACGTCGGACGACGGCGACACGAGCATCAATCTCGGCTTCTACACTCAGTTCCGATTTCAGGTGGTCAAGCGCAAGTACCTCTGGCGCCGCTCGAATCCCGGCGAGGCGTTCCCGCCGTTCTCGGTGGAGAACTTCGGCCGGACCGAGCCGTCGTTCCAGATGCGCAAGGCCCGCGTCTACGCCTCCGGGACGATCCTGAAGAAGTGGTTCAACTACAAGGTGGAGGTCGATCTCGCCGGCAACGACGAAGGCCTCAGGCACGTGTTCATCCCGCCGGTCTTCACCGTCGGCGGCGCTTCGGATTTCCCCGGCGTGGACATCACGGCGGGCCCCTCCGATCAGGACGGCCGAACGCTGAAGCTCCTGGACGCGTACGTCGACTTCACGCCGCAGCCGTATGCCCGTGTCCGCGTGGGTCAATTCAAGGTCCCCTACGGGAGGCAGGAGCTCGTCTCGGACAACAAGCTGCAGATGACCCAGCGCGGGATCGTCTCGGACTTCTTTGCCCCGAGCCGCGACCGCGGCGTGATGTTCCACGGCGGCACCGACACGCAGCGCGTCCAGTACAAGCTCGGCGTGTTCAACGGCACGGGATTGGCCCAGGCGCAAAACTTGGACACGTCCCTCGGCTACGCCGCGCGCGTCACGATGACCACGTCCGGACCGTTCCTCGACCTCGAGGACATCGTCGACCAGCCGCCTTCCCACGGCGTCCGCGTCCAAGGCGGGCTCGCTTGGTACAGCTCCACCGACACCCCGGTGCGCCAGAATCCGGTGATCCCGGAGAGCGATATTCGCAACACCCGGTACGAGGCCGACCTCGGGATCTTCTTTCGCCAGCGGGCCAATCTCTTCCTTGACTACTACTCGCGGCGCTACAGCGTCGACCAGTCGTTCGACCTCCCCACATCCTGCTATGGCGCGTTCATCCAAGGCCGGTTCTCGTGCGATCAGATGGGATGGGCCGTTCAGGCGGGGATCGCGCTCGACAGCAAGCTGAACCACGAGCTGTCGCTCCGTTACAACGCGCTCGACTACGATCGCGACCTGAACGATGACCGGAGCACCGAGGCGACGCTCAATTACGCGTACTACATGTTCAAGCACACGCTTCAGCTCTCGGCGTCGGTCTCCTACTTCGAGGTCGGGCAGAACGCGGCTGGCTCGTCGGCCTTCGCGGTGAAATCCGCGAATCCGACCGCGGACTTCTTCGATCCGACCCAGTTCGCTCCGGCGTTGACTGGAGACAAGAACTGGCTCGGCGTCATCCAGCTCCAGTGGACTTTCTAAGCTTGGAACTGAATTAACACCCCCTTTACACCGCTGTTACACCGTGGCAAATGTCAACCTCTTGAATGACGTCGTCGTCTCCGACCGAGGCACAGAGGGGTGCTCGGGCGCGAGTCGGCGGGAAGCGGAGGCCACGTGGACAGGAGACGGTGGGTCGGAGGATTGATCTTGACGATGGGCCTGGGCACGGTGGTCCTGGCCGCCGATGAGCCCAAGCCGGAAACGACGACCGACGCCGCGGACCCGACGAAGGGTTTCGTGACCTTCAAGTCGGGCGACAACACGATGACGATCGGCGCCTGGGGCCAGTTCAAGGCCACCCTGGACGACAAGCAAGACTTCGACGCCGACACGGCGGGAACCGGGGTCGGAAAAGAGGACGGGCTCACCGGCAACTTCTCGATCCCCCGCATGCGGCTGTACCTCCAGGGCTCGGTCTTCAAGCCGTGGATGAAGTACAAGATCGAGGTCGAGCTCGCGAACCTCACGACCAACGCGACCAGCAACATCAACAACGGCCGGATCACCGACGGCTACTTCGAGTTCACGAAGTGGACGGGCGCCAGCTTCCGGATCGGCCAGTACAAGGTGCCGTTCGGGCTCCAGCAGCTCACCTCCGACACTCGCCAGGAGTTCGTCGATCGCTCGATCGCCGACGCGAAGTTCGACCCGGCGCGTGACGTGGGCTTCATGGTCTCGGGCCTCTTCCTCGGGAACAAGCTCGGCTACCAGGCCGGCGCGTTCAACGGCGGCGGCCAGAACAACCCGCAGGACGACCGTGCGTTCATGTACGTGGCGCGCGTCGTTTACGACCCCTTCGGAGAGTACAAGCTCATCGAGGGCGCGGTCGACAACCCCGATCACAACATCCTCCACTTCGGCATCGCCGGCCGCACCGGTGAGGCGATGAAGGGCACGGCGACCGCCGGCGTCTTCACCAACGTCAACAACGAGGACGCGCTCGGCGTCGAGGTCGCTTGGAAGTTCCGGCGCTTCTTCGCCATGGGCGAGTACTTCCGGCAGAAGGACGAGCAGGCAAACCCGACGGTCGGCCCCGACGTGAACGCGAACGGCTTCCACGCGCAGTTCGGTGTCTTCGTCGTGCCCAAGACGCAGGAGCTCGCTGTCCGCTTCGCTCAGGTCGAGCCCGACGACTCCGTGAGCGATGCGAAGCAGACCGAAGCCCGGATCGTGTACGGCTACTTCTGGAAGGGCCACAACATGAAGATCCAGGCCGACGCGGGCGAGTGTAAGTACGGCTCGAACTTCGCGGCGCTCTCGGCCCTGGCGCTTCGTAACGTCTCCCCCACCCTCTCGCCCGCGCAGCGGCTCGTGCCGCTCCCCGGGCAGGACATCACCGACAAGCAGGTACGCGCGCAGTTCGTGCTCGCGTTCTAAGGAGAATCGGATGAAGAAGCTCGTGGTCCTGGCGGCGACGCTCCTGGCGCTTTCCGGCGCGTGGGCGCAAGCGGTCAAGGTGGACTCCTCGATCAAGGGGTACACGAAGACGACCGGCGTCTCCGGGAACTTGAACTCGATCGGTTCAGATACGCTGAACAACGTGATGACGCTGTGGACCGAGGCGTTCCAGAAGCAGTACCCGAACGTCAAGATCCAGGTCGAGGGGAAAGGCTCGACGACGGCCCCTCCGGCCCTCATCGCAGGGACCGCTCAGCTCGGTCCGATGAGCCGGCTCATGAAGCCCGAGGAGTCGGACGCCTTCGAGAAGCAGTACGGCTACAAGCCGACGCCGGTCCGCGTCGCTGTGGACGGCATCGGGGTGTTCGTGAACAAGGACAACCCGCTCCAGCAGCTCACGATGGCTCAGGTCGACGCGATCTTCTCGAAGACCCGGAAGAGCGGCGCTCCGGAAGACATCACCACCTGGGGTCAGGTCGGCCTCTCGGGAGAATGGGGCACGAAGCCGATCAGCCTTTACGGCCGCAACTCCGCGTCGGGCACTTACGGTTACTTCAAGGAGCACGCGCTCGTGAAGGGCGACTACAAGGACACCGTGAAGGAGCAGCCGGGATCGGCGGCGGTCGTGCAGGGGATCACCGCCGACAAGTTCGCCATCGGGTATAGCGGCGTCGGCTACAAGACCTCCGACGTCAAGACGGTCAAGCTCGCAGCGAAAGAAGGGGGCGAGTACATCGCGGACGACGCCGAGAACGTCTACTCGGGCAGGTATCCGCTTTCACGCTTCCTCTACATCTACGTGAACAAGGCGCCGGGCAAGCCCCTGTCGCCGCTCGTCCGGGAGTTCCTCGCGTTCGTGCTCTCGAAGGAGGGACAGGAGATCGTCATCAAGGACGGTTACCTCCCCCTCCTCGGCCAGCACGTCGGCGAGGAGCTTCCCAAGCTGAAGTAGGACTCGTTCGATGGGCACGCCCGCGCTGGTCCCGCCCCTGCAAGGGCCCGAGACCGCGCGGGCGGCCGTTCCTCCCCGCCGCCGCACCTCCCGCCGCCGCCTCGTCCTCGATCGAGCCGCCCGATTCGTCGTCACCGCCGGCGGAGTGGTCATCATCGCGAGCATCCTCGGCATCCTCCTCTTCATCGTCCACGAGGTGGTTCCTCTGGCGCGTCCTGCCCGCGTCGCGACGGGGAGCGTGCAGGCCCTCTCCGACGGAGAGCCCCGCGCCGTTCTCACCGACGAGTACCGCGAGCTGATCGCGGTCGCCGACGCCGGCGGACGCGTGCGCGTCATTCGACTCGCGGACGGGGCGACGGTGGCGGAGACCGCACTCCTTCCCGGAGCGATCGACGTCCCCCCCGGAGGGCGCGCATTCGTCGCGACGGGCGCCAGCCGCGTCGTCGTACAGCGAGTCGGCTTCGAGGCGACCTTCACCGAAGGCAAGCGCTCGGTCGGCGCGACGTTCCCGCCGCCGGTCGCCATCGACCTCTCCGACACGGGCAAGCACATCGTGCGCGCCGCCGCTCAGGTCTCGGCCGACGGCGAGAGCACGACCGTCGCGGTGGCGACCGACGACGGCGTGCTCGTCGTCGATCGGGAAACGGCGACCACGAACGCGATGACCGGCGCCGTCGCCCGCGAGTCGTCGCGCGCATCGGGCCCGATCCCGCAGGGCGCGGTCGCTCTCGTCCTCGACGAGGGCCAGAGCAACCTGTTCGCCGGTTTCGCCGACGGGCGCCTCGCCTGGTGGCGCCTGGGATCGGCTGAGGCGCTGGCGGCCCCAGTCCTCTCGCCGCCGGGGCCAGCGATCACGGCAATGACCCTACTCATCGGCGACCGGTCGCTCGTGGCCGGGCGCGTGGATGGGAGCGTCGAGATTCGATTCGTGCAGCGCGGGCTACCGAAGGCCCACGTGTTCCCGAAGCGTGGAGCGGCCGTTGTCTCGCTCGCGCCCTCCCCGAGGGGGAAGGGATTCGCGGTCCTCGACGCGAGCGACCGTGTCGCGCTCCTCTACGCGACGTCGGAGCGGACGCTCTGGCAAGGCGCTTCGCCGGTTCCCCGCGCAACGACGGTCGCTTACGCTCCGAAAGCGGACGGGATCGTCGTCGCCGGACCCGGCCGCGCCGCCGTCCTCGCGGTCGACGCACCCCATCCGGAGGTCAGCCTGCACGCATTGCTGGGAAAGATCTGGTACGAGGGCTACGAGAAGCCGGAGTACGTCTGGCAGTCGTCGTCGGGCACGGAAGATTTCGAGCCAAAGCTGTCGCTCACGCCCCTGCTCTTCGGCACGCTCAAGGGGACGATCTACTCGTTGCTCCTCGCGGTGCCGCTCGGCGTCCTCTCCGCGATGTACGCGTCGCAGTTCCTCCACCCGTCTCTCCAGCGGGTGGTCAAGCCGGTCGTCGAGATCATGGCCTCGCTTCCGAGCGTCGTCCTCGGCTTCCTCGCCGGGCTCTGGCTCGCCCCCGTGCTCGAGCGCGTGCTTCCGGCCCTCGTCGTGATGACCGTCGTGCTCCCGCTCTCGATCGTGCTGGCCGGTTTCGGCTGGGAGCGGATCCGCCGACGGTTCGGAATGAGGCCGCCCGCCGGTAGCGAGGTGTTCTTCTTCGTCGCCGTCCTCGCGCTGAGCGGCGCCGTCTGTCTGGAGCTCGGCCGCGCCATCGAGACGGGGCTGCTCGGCGGATCGTTCCCCTCGTGGCTCCTCTCCGTGGCGGGGATCCGCTACGATCAAAGGAATGCGATCGTGGTCGGGCTCGCGATGGGCTTCGCCGTGATTCCGATCATCTTCGCGATCGCCGAGGACGCGTTCTCGAACGTGCCGAAGAATCTCGTCTCGGGCTCGCTCGCGCTCGGGGCGACGCGCTGGCAGACGGTGACGCGCGTCGTGCTGCCGACCGCGAGCCCCGGCATTTTCGCCGCGATCATGGTCGGGTTCGGACGTGCCGTCGGCGAGACGATGATCGTCCTCATGGCGACCGGCAACACGCCGATCATGGACTGGAGCCCGTTCGACGGATTCCGCACCCTGTCCGCGAACATCGCCGTCGAGATCGCGGAGGCGCCGCAGGGCGGCACCCTCTACCGGACGCTCTTCCTCGCGGCGCTTCTCCTGTTCATGCTGACCTTCCTCGTGAACACCGCGGCCGAGCTCGTCCGTCAACGCCTCCGCCGTAAGTACGCTTCGCTATGAAGACCCGCAGGCGCCCGTCGCCGGCCATCGGCCGAATCCTCACGTGGCTCACCGGGGGCACGCTCGCCCTCAATTTGCTCCTCATCCTCGGGCTCCTGGCCCTCCTCATGTGGAACGGTGCGGGGACGTTCTGGCCGCGCCCGCTCCTCCTCCTCACGCTCAAGGACGGCGGGAGGGTGCTCGGCGAACTACGCGCCCAGGACGATGAGACGGCGCACCGAGTTCAGCTCAAGATCGGAAACCGTGAGATCACGGGCGCGGATTTCAAGTGGTTCGATGAAGCCCAGATCGGGGCACGGGCCCTGCCGGCGAACGCGATCCTGCTCGAGCGGCTGGAATGGGGCAACTTCTTCGGGTTCTTCTCCTCGCTCAAGCACGGGTCCGAGACGACCGCGACCGGCGACACCGCCGTCGCCGCGGCGCTGCCGAGCTTGCTCGCGGCCAAGCACGAGGAAGCGAGGACGGTCAAGGCGCTCGAGCTCGAGGCGTCCGGGTCGAGCGAGAGGTTCGCGGCGCTCTCCTCGGAGCTCGACGCGCGCCGCGCCGCGCTCGCCGCCGATGTTCTCGTCATGACGACCGCGTCCGGCGAGACCCGGGAGCTGCCGGTCAGCACGATCGTCCGCATGCTGCGGCCGAACACGATGGGCGCCGCCTCCAAGATCGCCTGCTACGCCTCGCGGGTCCGCGAGTTCCTGCTCGATCCGCCCCGTGAGTCCAACACCGAGGGGGGGATCTTCCCGGCGATCTTCGGGACGGTCATGATGGTGTTCCTCATGTCGTTCGCCGTCCTGCCTCTCGGCGTCCTGGCCGCGCTCTACCTCCGCGAATACGCGCGGCAGGGAGCGCTCGTGCGCGCGGTGCGGATCGCGGTCAACAACCTCGCCGGCGTCCCCTCGATCGTGTTCGGCGTCTTCGGGCTCGGGTTCTTCGTCTACTTCGTCGGCGGCGGGATCGACCGGACGTTCTTCGCCGATCGCCTCCCCACCCCGACGTTCGGAACGGGCGGGATCCTCTGGGCGGCGCTCACGCTCGCGCTCCTCACCGTGCCCGTGGTCATCGTCGCCACGGAGGAAGGCCTGGCCGCTGTGCCGCGCGGCGTTCGTGAAGGCTCGCTCGCCCTCGGCGCGACGAAGCTCGAGACGATCGTCCGGGTCGTGCTTCCGGCGTCGGCCCCCGGCATTCTCACCGGGATGATCCTCGCGATGGCCCGCGCCGCCGGCGAGGTGGCGCCGCTCATGATCGTCGGCATGGTCAAGCTGGCTCCCGCCCTGCCGGTCGACGGCACCCCGCCGTTCGTCCATCTCGAGCGGAAGTTCATGCATCTCGGATTCCACATCTACGACGTCGGGTTTCAGAGTCCCAACGTCGAAGCCACGAAGCCGCTCGTCTTCGCGACCGCCCTGCTCCTCATCGGGGTCGTCACCGTCGTCAACCTCGCCGCCATCGTCCTCAGGAACCGGCTGCGGCGGAAGTACGCGACGAGCGCGGTATGAGCGAGGATCCCATGGAAGCGCTGCAACAGGATCCCGAAGACGTTCACGAGACCATTCCACCGGGCGATCCCGCGACCGAGCCGGCGATCGAGGCGCCGATCCTCGAGGTCCACGGTCTCTCGCTCTGGTACGCCGCCTCGCAGGCGCTTCGCACGATCTCCATGCGCATCCCCGAGAAGAAGATCACGGCCTTCATCGGGCCGTCGGGCTGCGGCAAGTCGACGCTCCTCCGCTGCTTCAACCGGATGAACGACCTCGTCGGCGGCGTCCGGATCGACGGCACGATCCTGTTCGAAGGCGAGGACATCCACGACCCGCGGTCGGACGTCAACGCGCTCCGCAGCCGGATCGGGATGGTGTTCCAGAAGTCGAACCCGTTCCCGAAGTCGATCTACGAGAACGTCGCCTACGGGTGCCGGATCCAGGGGATCAACCGGCGGCGCGACCTCGACCCGGTCGTCGAGCGGAGCCTCCGGGGCGCGGCGCTGTGGGACGAGGTCAAGGACCGGCTTCACGAGAGCGCGCTGGGACTGTCCGGCGGGCAGCAGCAGCGCCTGTGCATCGCCCGCGCGATCGCCGTCGAGCCCGAGGTCATCCTCCTGGACGAGCCGTGCTCCGCGCTCGATCCGATCGCGACCGCGAAGGTCGAGGAGCTGATGCTCGAGCTCAAGAGCCGCTATACCCTCGTCATCGTGACGCACAACATGCAGCAGGCGACGCGGGTCTCGGACTACACCGCGTTCCTTTACCTCGGCACGCTCGTCGAGTACGGCGAGACGCAGAAGCTCTTCATCAACCCGGCGAAGAAACAGACCGAGGACTACATCACCGGCCGGTTCGGCTAGGACAACGACCATGGAAAAACTCCAGCGGCACTTCCAAGAGCAGCTCGACGACCTCTCCGAGAAGGTCCTCGTCATGGGGGGACTCGTCGAGGAGGCGATCGGCCAGACCGTCTCAGCGCTCGTGACCCGCAACTCGGTCCTCGCCAAGCGCGTCATCCTCGACGACGAGGCGATCGACCGGTTCGACCTCGAGATCGACCAGGTCGGGATGGAGATCCTCGGCCTCCACCAGCCGGTCGCGCGCGACCTCCGGTTCGTGATCACGGCGATGAAGATCACGAACGATCTCGAGCGGATCGCCGACCTGTGCACGAACGTCGCCGAGCGCGCGATCGAGCTGAACGAGGAGCCGCAGCTCAAGCCGTTCATCGACATCCCGATGATGGCGCGCCGCGCCCAGCAGATGGTTCGGGGCGCGCTCGACGCCTTCGTCCAGCGCGACGCGGCGGCGGCGCGCGCGGTCATCGCGATGGACGACGAGCTCGACGACCGCATGGAGCAAGTCTTCCGCGAGCTGCTCTCCTACATGATCGAGGACCCGAAGACGATCACCCGGGCCCTGCGGCTAATGTTCGTCGCGAAGTACTTCGAGCGCATGGGAGACCAGGCCACGAACATCGGCGAGCAGATCGTCTTCATGGCCGAGGGCCTCGTCATAAAGCACCCCGCCCTGTCGGCGGAGCGGGAGCACGACGAGCGCGCATGAGCCGGATTCTCATCGTCGAGGACGATCCCGACATCGCACTCTCGCTCAGCGTCAAGCTCGAGCGCGACGGCGGCTACCGGGTCGAGACGGCGGGGAGCGGCCCCGAAGGTCTCGAAAAGGCGCAGGCCCGTCCCCCCGATCTCGTGCTCCTCGACGTGAACCTTCCCGGGATGGACGGCTTCGAGATCTGCCGCCGCCTCCGCGCCGACGCAGCGACGGCGGCCATCCCGATCATCATGCTCACGGCGCGGATCGACGAGGCCGACCGGGTGGCCGGGCTCGAGTTCGGCGCGGACGACTACATCACGAAGCCGTTCTCGCCGAAGGAGGCGGTCGCGCGCGTGCGTGCGGTGCTACGGCGCTCCCGCCGCGAGCAAGAGGCCGCCGAGGCCCTCGTGGACGCGCCGCTCACGATCGACGTCGCCGCACGCGCGGCGCACGTCGGCAACCGCCCGCTCGAGCTGACGCGCAAGGAGTTCGATCTCCTCGCGGAGCTTCTCCGCCAGCGCGGCCGCGTGCTCACGCGGGAGCGCCTGCTCGAGTCGGTCTGGGGCTACGACTTCCCCGGTGAAACCCGCACCGTCGACGTCCACGTGCGCCGCCTCCGTCAGAAGCTCGGCGGGCCGGTCGACGAGCGCATCGAGACGGTCGTCGGTGTCGGCTATCGGTACCGGAGCGGCGCGTGAGCTCGAGGCGGGGCGTCTTGGCCGCGCTTGCCGGAGTGGCGGCGCTCGCTTCGATCCTCCTCGGGTTCGGTGTGCTTCAGCTCGTCGACCTCGCGTCGTCCGGCGGCATCTCCACGCTCGAGATCTTCGTCTTCGCGGTGCTCCTCGGCGCCACGGTTCTCGTCCTGCCCGCGGCGGTCGGCTGGTTCGCGTTCCGCAGCCTCGACCGGCAGCTCGAGGGCCTGACGGCGGCGGTCGACGCCACGCTCGCATCGCCCGGGCCGCGGTCGTTCGTCGCACCCGGCGGCGCCGCCGGCGAGCTGGCCTCCGCGCTGACCCGGCTCGTCGGCGAGATGGTCCAGCGGATCGACGAAGGCCGTCGCGAAGGACGCCTCCTCGCCTCGATCATCGGCGCGATGAAGGAAGGGATGGTCGTCATCGGGCCCGATCGCAAGATCCGGATCGCCAACGACGCCTTCCGCCTGCTCTTCCGCACGCCGTTCGATCCGGTCGGCCGCCTCCTCGTGGAGGTCGTGCGCGATCCGTCGGTCTTCCGGGAGCTCGAGACGGCCCTTCCCGACAGCGGCGAGATCCGCGAGACGCTCCTGCACCTCCCGGGCTCGGGCCAGACGTTCGAGCTGCGCGTCTCGCCGCTGGCCGGAAGGTCCGGGGACGAGGCCGCCGGGGCGCTCATCCTGTTCTTCGACGTCACGCGCCTCGAGGCGCTCGAGAGGGTCCGGCGCGACTTCGTCGCGGACGTCTCCCACGAGCTACGCACCCCCCTGACGTCGATCAAAGCGTTCGTCGAGAATCTGATCGAGGAGCGCCTGGCGGACCGCGAGGAGGGGATGCGCTTCCTCGAGATCGTGCGCAAGCACGCCGACCGCATGGGAGCGCTGATCGACGATCTGACCGACCTCTCGCTCATCGAGACCGGCGCCGTGACGCTCGACCTTCAGCCGGTCGACGTCGCTCAGGTCGTGCGCGAGGTCGCCGGGCAGCTCGCTTTCCGCGCCGACGCCGCCGGCGTCGCCCTGAGGCTCGACGTTCCCGTCCCGTTTCCCATCGAAGCGGACCGCCGCAGGCTCGAGCAGGTCCTGCTCAACCTCATCGACAACGCGATCAAGTTCAACCGGCGCGGCGGTTACGTTCGGGTCACCGGAGCGGTGGCGGACGGACGTCCTCGGATCGCGATCGAGGACAGCGGCGTGGGCATCGCCGGCGACGCGCTCGAGCAGGTCTTCCATCGTTTCTTTCGCGTCGACACCGCCCGGTCGCGCGAGCTTGGCGGAACCGGGCTCGGGCTCGCGATCGTCAAGCACCTCATGCGCCTGCACGACGGGCGAGTCGCGGTCACATCGGAGCTCGGCCGCGGGTCGACCTTCATGCTGGAGTTCCCGCCGCCGTCGAACGGGCGGCCGGACGGTCAGGAGGGGTCGGTGCGCGGGATGGGAACGACCTTCTTGGGCCGGTAGACCACCGGATCGGGGATCGCCGGCGGATTCCCCCACTTCTCGATCCTCACGTGGTTGATGACGATCGGCGTGATGGGGGTCTTGTTCTCGTCGGTCTTTGCGTTGCAGATCGCCTCGACGACGTCCTTCCCCTCGACGACCTCGCCGAAACAGTTGTGGCCCGCGGTGAGGTACGGCTCGGCGACCATCGAGATGAAGAAGAGTGCGCCGCTGATCCTCTGCATGCCCGATCCGGTCATCCCGACGCGAAAGGGACGCGAGAAGTCGATCGGCCCATCTTCCTTGGGCACGTAATCGAGGGGCGCCCCGTGGCCGGTCCCGGTCGGGTCGCCGGCCTCGAAGCGCATCGCGGCCGTGACCTTGTGGATCGCGAGGCCGTCGTAATAGGGCTGCTTCTTCTTGTTCCCCGTCGCGATGTCGACCCACTCCGTCCGGCCTTGGGCGAACGATACGAAGTGAGCGACGCTCTGCGGTGACTGCTCGGGGAGGAGGCGAATGGTGATGGTACCCATCGTCGTCTCGACGATGGCGTACCAGCCCTGCGGGCGCTGCGCCGTCGCCCCGGCGCCGAGCGACGCCAGGACGATGACGGCGGCGGCGAGCGCCCGCCGGGCGGGCGTCATTCGATCGTGGCCTTCTTGATGGCGTCGAGGTTCGGGTAGTTCTTCTCGAGGAAGGCGTTGCCCTCGGAAGCGATTCGCCCCTGGAGCTGGGTCAGCCCTTCGCCGTAGCCGTCGAAGAGCTTCTCGACCACGTCCATGCCGGAGACGACCTTACCGAGCGGCGAGAACCCCTGCTTGTCGAGGCTCGTGTTGTCCCGGAGGTTGATGAACATCTGGACCGAACGGCTGTTCGGCGCGGAGCTCTTCGCGAAGGTGAGGTACCCCTTCTTGTTGCTCTCCTTGACCGGATCGTCGGGAATGTTGGCCTTGAGCCACTTCGAGGCGATCGCGGGATCGCCGTGGATGCCGAATTGCACGACGAACCCGGGTACGACGCGGAAGAACTTCACATCGTCGAAATAACCGCTCTTGACCAAGTTGTAGAAACGGTCGGCGCCCTGCGGAGACCAATCGCGGGTCACCTCGATGACGAACGGACCCTTCGTCGTGTCGAACTTGGCCTTGAACGTCGCCGGCGCTTTCTCGGTCAGCTTGGCGGGATCCATGAGCTTCTCCGGGGTGGCCGCCAACGCGACTCCCAACGCGAGGGCCGCGACCGCGGCCGCGGCAGTTCCGATCTTCTTCCCACTCATCATGTCTCTCCTCTGTGGCAGCCCGGCATGCTACGCGCCGGGTGGAAAGCGCGCAACCGGCTGCGATTTGCTTGGGACCGCCCCGAACCTATATTCCCCGGGCGGACCTGTCGCTTCCGAGGTTCCCGGGGGGGTCGTAGGCCGCGGAGGCAGGACGTGGCCCAGCTCGACACCATGCTGCGCGCTCTCACCGATCGGGGAGCGCGCGAGCTCGTCTTCAAGGAAGGCGCCCAGCCGGCATTCCGCTACGCCGACGGCGACAAGACCGTCTCCCCCGCGGCGCTTTCGCGCGCGCAGATCGTCACCCTTCTGGCGGAGCTTGCGTCCGGGCAGGAGGGAGGCGCGCTCAAGGCCGGACAGCCGGCGCGCTTCGTCTACACCCTCGCCGATGGACGGGCATTCGCGATCGACGCCGGGGCCGGCGCCGCCGGTTTTCAGGCGCGCATCATCCCGCAAGCTCCGGCGAAGGCCGCGACGCCGGCACCGCCGGCTCCGGCGCCGGCCACGGGTCACTCGCCGATGAAGCCGATCGATCTGGGAAAGGTCCGCGCCGGCGCGCCCGCGATCGAGGCGTACCTGGCCTACATGGTCGAAAACGGCGCGAGCGACCTGCACCTGTCGGCCTGCGAGACGCCGATGCTGCGGCTGCACGGCGAGATGATCAGAATCCCCGGCGCCAAGGAATGCTCGACCGAGGAAGCGGCACGCCTCCTCTTCCAGCTCATGCCCCAGCGCTACAAGGAAGAGTTCGAGGCCGGCTCCGACACCGATTTCGCCCATGAGATCCCGGGGCTCGCGCGCTTCCGGTGCAACGTGTTCGCCGACCGAAAAGGGCCGGGCGGCGTGTTTCGCATCATTCCCAGCAAGATTCCCACCGCCGAAGACCTCGGCCTCTCGAAGGCGATGCTCGATCTCTGTTATCTCAGCAAGGGGCTGGTGCTCGTCACGGGGCCGACCGGCTCCGGCAAGTCGACCACGCTCGCAGCGATGATCGACCACATCAACCGGAACCGGACCGACCACATCATCACGATCGAGGACCCGATCGAGTTCGTCCATCCCAATCTCAAATGCCTCATCAATCAGCGGGAGATCGGGGTGCACACGCAGGGGTTCAAGCGCGCCCTTCGCGCGGCGCTGCGGGAAGACCCCGACATCGTGCTCGTCGGCGAGATGCGGGACCTCGAGACGATCGCGATCGCCATCGAGACGGCGGAGACGGGCCACCTCGTCTTCGGCACCCTTCACACCTCCACCGCGCCCTCCACCGTCGACCGCGTCATCGATCAGTTCCCCGCCGACCGCCAGGCACAGATCCGCGTCATGCTCTCGGAGTCGCTCAAGGGTGTCATCTCGCAGACGCTGCTCAAGAAGAAGGGCGGCGGACGGGTGGCGGCCCACGAGGTGCTCATCGGGGTTCCGGCGATCTCGAACCTGATCCGCGAGGGCAAGACGTTCCAGATTCCGAGCATCATGCAAACGTCCCGCAAGATCGGGATGATGATGCTCAACGACTCGCTCGTCGACCTCGTCCGCCGCGACGTCGTCACCCCCGATGAGGCGTACCTGAAGGCGGTCGACAAGCAGGGTCTGATCGGCCAGCTCAAGAACGCCAACCTCGGGCTGCCGTCGACGGGGTCGTCCGCGACCTCCTGACCCGCGGACGACCAAGAAACCTCTTGACAGCCTTGCGACGCCCTCTATATTGGGGCGCGATCGGGTGAGTCCACCAGATCTTGAGCCCCGTTCCCCCGGCGGTGCTCAATATTCAACCGGGGATAGGAGAATGGACATGGCGACGAAGAAAAAGGCTGCGAAGAAGACCACCAAGAAGAAGGCAGCCAAGAAGTAACTCGTCTTCAAGACAACTCAGGCCGTTCGTGGAAAGGGCCGGTGGCAACACCGGCCCTTTTCTTTTGGAAAAGAGCGGACAGCTAGCGAAAACCCTCTTTTCCGATCAGGCCTGGCGGATGACGCTCTGGCTCAGATCGATGAGATCGATGCCGAGGCGGGAGGCGATCTCGACGCTCCGGGTATCGCGGTAGAACTCGCCGTAGTAAATCGTGCGAATTCCGGCGTTCGCGATGAGCTTGAAGCAGTTCCAGCACGGTGAAGCGGTCGTGTAGATCTCGGCCCCTTCGATCCGCACCCCGTTCTTCGCCGCCTGGATGATCGCGTTCGCCTCGGCGTGCACCG